>JAWKHS010000015.1 GCA_041394705.1 Vicinamibacterales bacterium | reverse complement strand
ACGCTGGGCGAGCCGTACGCCTCTCGCCTCGTGAGCGCGGAACGCCTCGTGTCCGAATTCCGCTCCCGCCGGGTCGCCTCGGAACTCGTCGCCTTCGGCGAGGCCGCGGGCATCGCCGTGGGGCTCGCCGAGCGCGCGCTGTCCAACGAGGTCGTGACCCCCGGCCGGACGACGCTGGAAGACGTGGCGTGGTGGCTCCAGGATCGGCTGCTCGAGCGGGGCCTGGGGTCGGAGTTCGACATGCCGTCCGTGTACGTCACGGGCCCCGACGGCATCGTCGCGACCTCGTCGCCCCGCATCGTCCAGCCGGGCGACGTCATCATGATCGACTGGGGCGTGCAGCTCATGAACTTCGGGACCGACGTGAAGCGGGTGGCGTACGTCCTGAAGCCCGGGGAGACCGAACCACCCACGAGTATCCGCGACGCCTTCGCCAAGGCCCTGGCCGTGCGCGACGTCCTCAAGCCCGTCATCAGGCCCGGCCGCACGGCGAAGGAGACGATGACGGCCATGGATGCCGCGCTGAAGGCCGCCGGCTATGGCGTCATCGAGTTCAACAGACCCAACGCCGATCAGGCGACCGACGTCGTGTACGGCTTCCATCCGGTGGGCAACACCGGCCACGGCATCGGCCCGTCGCTCACCACGTGGCAGCCGCTGCAGACCACCTTCACCCTGCACCTGCAGCACGTCTTCTCGTTCGAGTACTTCGCCTACTCGCCGATCGCGGAATGGGGCGGGAAGAAGCTGCGGATTCCCATCGAGGACGACGCCGTCCTGATGGAACACGGGGTGCAGTTCCTGCACCCGGCCAACTACCGGCTGCTCGTGATCAAGTGAGGGCGCCCGCGGGCGCGAGCCCGTGGCGCCCCCGGAGGATGGGCGACGGCTACTGCAGCAGGTCGAACATCCGGCTGAACTTGATGACGAGGCTGCGGTCCTCGCGGCGAGGCGTGGGCCGGAGATCGTAGAGGCCGCGCGTGTCGTTGTAGACGATGAAGAGGCCCGTGTTGGCCGCCTGGATCCAGCCGAATCGGAGGTTCATGGACCACACGTCGGCGCGGTCGTTGTACTGGACCAGCGACTGTACGAACAGGCGCGGCGTGAACGAGTACGACACCCGCGACCGGACCAGGTTCGTGACGAACGAGCCCTGCGGCAGGTCCACGTCGTTGCGCTGATACGAGAGCTCGCCCGTCAGCGCCTGCCCGGCCCGGAAGCGCAGCGTGGGGTTGATCGTCTTGCGGTGCCCGGTGAAGAAGCCGCCGAAGAACGTCTGCAGGTTCAGGCTGAGCGGCTTGGCCTGGTTCGTCATCACGACCGGCTGCGCCTCCACGTTGCGGTAGGTACCGGGCGGCACGACGACGCCGGGATAGATCTCGAAGGGCTCGCGCACGCCCTCGAGCGTCATGTTCATGCCGGTGTGGACCTCGGTGGAGTCCTTGAACTGCCAGTGGTTGTCCAGGTGCCAGTAGCCCGTCTCCTGGAAGCCGTCAAAGCCCCAGTAGCCCCGGTACGCGGTGTGGGGCCGCAGTTCCTGGAAGACCCGCTTCGGACGGAAGCGGGTCATGATGCGGACGTCCGGCTTCCGGTACCCACCGCGGGAGAGGAAGCCCACCTCGGGATTGAAGTCCTCGCCCACCTCCTGGTAGCCGGCGTCCACGTCGAGCCGCTGCAGGTTGGTGCGCGATCGCAGGTTGAAGGCGGTGTCGCGGCCGCTCAGGCCCGGCGTCTCCGTCTTCGCCACGAAGCCCGACACGATCGTGTGCTGCTGGATGGCCCAGCGGGCGTCGAGCCCGTAGGTGCGCCCGTGGTCGTCGTCGCCGGCCAGACCGCCCGTGGCCATCCGCTGGGTGAAGATGGCGCCGACGAGCGAGCGGTTCGGCAGGTCGCGGCTGACGCGCACGACGGAGAAGTTGTTGCTCGCGATGCGTCCGTCCACGTCGTTGGTCTGCATGTTGAGCAGACCGATGTTGTACTGGCCGGCCTTGCCCGACACGCGCCCGCCGCCGATGATGGGCACCGGCTCACCGTTCCCGGCGAGGCCGATGCGGCGGCTGAAGAAGAGGTCCACCTCGCCCTGGTTCCCGACGGAGAAGAAGCCGGCGTTCTCCAGGAAGAACGGCCGCTTCTCCGGGAAGAACAGGTTGAAGCGGTCGAGGTTCACCTGCTGGTCGTCCACCTCCACCTGCGCGAAGTCCGTGTTGACCGTGCCGTCGAGCGTCAGGCTGGGCGTCAGGCTGTACTTCAGGTCGCCGCCGAACTCGGCCGAGTTCTTCGTGGGGGCCGGCGAGGCGCCGCTCGTGATGGTCTGGCCCAGCGCGTACGGCATGACCTTGAAGTTCCGGACCGCCGGCGTCGCGATGCCGGACACGGCGCCCGCGAGCGACACGCGGTACAGGTTGAACTGCCGGGGGATCGGCGCCCAGTAGGCGCGTTCGTTCTTCCGGCGGATGTTGCGCTGGAAGTTCACGCCCCACGTGTGCTCGGCCGTCGCCGGGAAACGAAGGGTGCGGAACGGAATCGCGAACTCCGCGGACCAGCCGTACTCGCCGGCGGCCGTGCGCACCGTCCACGCGCCGTCCCAGTTCACGTTGAACCCGCCGCCGGATCCACCCGACGAGTTGCCGCCGAAGGCGAGGCCGCCGCCGCCCTGGCCTTCGTTGGTCACCTGGCCGTCGTACTCGCCGCCGGCGGCGCTCGTGCCGAAGACGAAGCCGTTCTGGCGATCGCGGAACGTGTCGAGCAGGATGCGGAAGCTGTCGATCTCGTCGAGCGGCGCGTCGCGGCGCGCGTCGGCCGTCACGATGCCGCCGGGCTCCGAGTCGAACATCACGGCGCCCACGTAGAGCGTGTCGTTGGTGAAGACGAGGCGCACCTCGGTGCGCTCGGTCGACGGTGCGCCCTCGGTCGGCTGCTCCTGCCAGAAGCCCGTCAGCGGCGCGACGCCCTGCCACGCCGGGTCGTTCAGGACGTCCCCATCGAGCGTGGGCGCTTCGCCGACGGCGACGGCGGCGCCGGTGGGCCGCGGCCGGAGCGCCGGCGACCCGGGCGGCACGGCCGGCTGCGCCGCGGCGTCGGCGGCCACGATGGTCACGAGCATCAGGAGCACGGCCCGAAGACCGCGAGAACGACGATCGGACAAAGTGGTAGTGCGCTTCGGCATCGGTGCAGGGGACCTTCGGACGAACCGGGCGAGAGCCGCGCTTCCGGAGGTCTCGTACTATAGCCAGCGGCCCGGCCTTGCCGTGTCATGGCTTGTCATGCCTCGGCGCCCCGCGGCACGCGCCCGAAGGCCCGCCGGCACGCCGCGCCACCCCGGCGGTTGACCGCGGCGGCGAACCCTGACACGCTCACGCGCCATGCGCCCCTCCGTCAGGCACGCCGTACGCACGGGCGTGCTGGCCGCGGGGCTCGGCGCGGCGATCTGGCTGGCCGGCGGCGCCCTGGCGGCGACACCGTCGGGCCGCTGGCCGCTCGTGGGCGTCGCGCCCTCGCGCGCAGCGCTCGCCGTCGCGATGCTGCTGTCGTGGCTCGTCCTCCGCCGCGCGTCGCCCGTCGTGCGATCCGCGGCCGCGGTCCCGGCGCTGTTGCTCGCCCCGCTCGTCGCGCCGTGGGTGCCGGCGGCGTGGCTGGCGTCGGGACCGGGCAGCCTCGCGATCTGGGCGGGCGCCGTCGCATCGGCGTGTCGCGACCGCGCGCCTGGCGGCTGGCTCTCCGGTCCGCGCGCGGCGCCGGCGATGGCCGCCGTCGTCGCCGCGGCGTGGCTGACGCTCCTGACGTGGTTCGTCGGCTCCGCCGCCATGACCGGCGATGCCCCGCACTATCTCGTCATCACCCAGAGCCTGCTGGCCGACGGCGATCTCGACGTGGGCAACCAGTACGACGCCGAGTCGTACCTCCCGTTCTTCGGGGCCCACATCCGCACCCCGCATGCGGTCCCGACCTCGCTGGGGCAGCGCTACTCCACGCACGCCCCCGGCACGGCGCTCCTCGTCCTCCCCGGATTCGCGGTGTGGGGCGTCAGGGGGGCGCAGGCCACGCTCGTCCTCCTCATGGCACTGGCCTCCGGTCTCTTCTGGCGGGCCGTGCAGCGCCACACCGCGAGCGCCGGCGCCGCGTGGTTCGCCTGGGCGGTGCTCGTCGCCTCGGCGCCCTACGCCCTGCACGCCCCGACGATCTTCCCCGATGGCCCGGCGGCGGCCGCCGCCATCGTCGGCCTCTGGACGCTCATCACGCTGGGGTCGGATCGGCGCCTCGGCCTGTGGCACCTGGCCCTGTGTTCGGCGCCGCTCGCGGCCCTACCGTGGCTGCACGTGCGCTACGCCCTGGTCGCCGGCGTGCTCGGGGCGGCCGTCGCCTGGCGCCTCCTGTGGCAGCGCGATCCGCACGACGACCGCGCGACGCGGCTGGCGTGGTGGTTCATGATCCCCGTCATCAGCGCGGCGGGCTGGGTGGCCGTCACGTTCGTGCACTCCGGCTCGGTCGATCCGACGGCGACGATGCGCGCGCAGTACGCGCCGAGCCCGTTCCGCCTGCTGCCGGTGAGCCTCGTCGGCGTGCTGCTGGACCGCGAGTTCGGCGTGTTCGCCGCGGCGCCGGTGCTGGCCGCCGCGCTGCTGGGTCCGCGCGCGATGCGCGACGACACGCTCACCCGGTGGGCGTCGACGGTGCTCCTCGCCGGCGTCGGCCTGCTCGTGGCCTCGTGGGGCTGGTCCGGGGGACGGGCCGCGCCAGGGCGCCTGCTGGCGGTGGTCGTGCCGGTGGCGGCCCTGGCCATCGGGCACGTCTGGCGCCGCGCGGCGCCGGCGGGGCGCCAGGTGTTGCTGCTCGCGCTCGTGGCCACGGCGACGTGGACCGTCCAGGCCGCGCGCCTCGACGCGGGCGGACGCGCGTACCAGTCCGCCGACGGCCGCCTCTCGGTGCCGTCGGGGCTTTCCACATCGGTGGATCTCGGCGAGGCGCTGCCTTCGCTCTTCCAGGACGACGTCGACGTCGGCACCGAGGCGCTGATCGCCCTCGTCTGGGTCGTGGCCGCCGTCGCCGGCGTGGCAGCGATCTCGGCGGCGCACGGACGGCTCGGCGAGCCGGCCGCCTGGCTCGCCGGCACGGGGTCCGCCGCCGGCGCCGTCGCCCTCGCGGCCACCGCGGCCTGGGGCGTCCGAGGCGCCGCGCCGTGGACGCCATCGTCCGCGCAGCTGGTCGTGGCGCGCGCGGCGGCCGAGGCAGCCATGGGCCTGCGCGGGTGGCCACCGTTGCCTGTCGCCCGTGCGCCCGTGGAGGGCCTCGTGCTCGCCACGCCCGAGTGGGTGCAGGCGCCCCCGTCCACGCCGCTCCTCGTGCCGAACGTGCCGGCGGGGACCTATCAGGTGCGCGAGGCGGACGGCGCGCTCGCCGACGGGAACGTCCGCCAGTTGTTCATCGGGCGCGACGCCTTTCCCATCGCGACGTGGACGCGCGCGGCCGACGCTCCGCGCGTGACGCTGCCGGTGGCCGTTCACTCCGTGCGGGTGGGCGGAGCTGGCGCAACGGGAGCGCTCGGGCTGCAGCCGCTGGCCCTCGATCCCCCGGTGGTCGACGGAGAGGCCAGGCGGGCGACACGCGACGGACGCGTGCTGGTGTTCTCGATGGACGACCGCACGGACCCTGAGGCCGCTCGCGTGTGGGTGCGCGGCGACCGGCAGGCACAGGTCGTGCTCGCGCCGGCCGACCGGGAGGCGCTCGTCGTCCGGCTCACCTGCACGGCCGGACCGGCCGACGTCGAGGTGCGCCTGGACGGCGCCGATGACGGCGGCTGGCACCCCCTGCGCGCCGGTGAATCGCGTGAGATCGCGGTCCCGCTGGCGCCGGGCACCGGCGTCCCGATCGGCATCGCCGTGCGCGGCGGTTTCCCCGCGGCGGCGCTCGGCGGATCGCCGGCCGACTCCCGGTGGCTGGGCGTGGCCGTCAGCCTGAGCGCGGCGCCCCAGGGGCACGGCGGGCCGTCCCCGCCGTAGCCGCGCGCGCTCAGCCCGCCCCGAGGTTCCACACGGTGCGTGCGAGCAGTGCCAGCGACACCAGGGCGAGGAGCACGATGGCCACGTTCTCGACGGGCCGCGCGGCGTGGGGTCCCATGCGCGTGCGGTCGTTCGTGAGGGCCAGCAGGCCGACCGCCAGGAGCGGAATGAACGAGGCCATGACGAGGCTGCTGGCGAGCGCGAGGGTCACGGGCTTCCACGTGGTGACGATCGCGTAGAGGGGCGAGACGACCCAGAACAGGACCAGGCCGTGGTACACGAACGACTGCCGCGCGGTGGACGGCGCGTCGGGCGCGGCCTTCGACGAGCCGACCCGCAGCAGCCGCGCGATGTCGGCGCCGGCCAGCGCGTAGCCCGTCGTGCCGCCGACGAATCCCAGGAACACCTGCGCGAGCAGCCCCGCCGAGAAGACCAGCAGGCCCGTCTCGCCGAAGCGCGACGAGAAGAGGCGGCCGAGGTCGTCCACCGTGCGGAGATCGGTGGCCCCCCGGAACGCGCCGGACGCCGTGACCTGGAGCAGCGCGCCCACCAGCAGCAGCGCGCCCACGCTGGACAGCAGGTCCATCCGCTGGCGCGGCGCCGCCGACATGTCGCGCCACCCCTTGCGCCAGATGAAGTAGGTGTAGCTCACGTTGGTGAGCGACCCGGCCTCGGTGCCGATGAGCGCCGTCACGAGGAGCGCGGTGTCGTAGAGGCCGCGCGACTCCGGCAGGGACGGGACCAGTCCGCGCGCGATGGCGGGCAGCGGCGGCGCCGAGGTCACGGCGGCCGCTGCGAGCGTCACCCCCAGCACCGCGATGGCCACCTTGCAGACACGTTCGATGACGCCGTAGCCGCCAGCCGTGATGACGGCATAGCCGGCCGCGACGAACGCCAGCGACCACGCCGCCGCGCCGAGGCTCGTCGGCGCCAGGATCTGGAGGGCGTTGCCGGCCAGCAGCACCTTCGCGGCGTTCGACACCAGGCGGAACACCAGCATCGCCGCGAGCGCCGTCACGAGCGGCAGGCGCCCGTAGCGCGCCAGTCCGGCGATGAGCGTGTCGCCGCTGGCGAGCACGAAGCGCGCCGACAGGTTCAGCCAGACGAAGCGGAAGAACACCGCCACCGCCAGGACCCACAGGAGCGCCGGGCCGTGCACGGCGCCCGCGGCGGTGTTCGAGACGAGGTCGCTGGGCCCCATCACCGTGAACACGAAGACGAGCCCGGGGCCGACCTGGCGCACCCGGTCTCGCCAGGTCGGAGGGTCAGCGCGCATGCGTGTCGATTCGGCCGATGGGCGGTACCTTCCCCGAGGTCGTGGCCACCGGGTCGGCCCTGACGATCCGCAGCGTGCGGCCCTGCCGCCAGATCGCGGCCATCAACTGATGGCCGGCATCGCGCGACGCGAGGTGCTCGAGCACCAGCGCTCCGACGCGTGTCTCGTCGACGACACCCACGCGCGGGCTGATGACGAGCGACACGGCGGGCACGCCTCCTTCGTCGCCTTCCTGCATCTGGTAGTCGCCGGGCGCGCCGCCGAGCGCGCGCGGGAGGATCTCGTCGAGCAGCCGCACCAGGTCGCAGCCCAGGAAGGTGACGCCGTCGCCGGTGAGCTTCTCGTAGCTGCGCACGTACTGGAGGTGGGTGTGGAAGCCCCAGCGGCCCAGCGTGCACGCGCAGGCCCGCTGGCGCACCGCGGCGGCGTCGCCGAGTTCGACGTTCACGAGCAGCTTGGGACTGCTCGGCAGGAGCGTCGTGGCGTACAGCGCGGGCCGCTCACGGGAGCGGCCGCGGTCGGCGACCAGCGCGATCTTCGACGTGAGGAGATGGAGATCGTCGTCGCCCTCGCCGTCGCCGCAGCCCATGGCGATGGGGCCCGTCTCCGACGTGGAGTAGTGGACGCCCACCCGGCAGCCCGCCTCGTGGATGACGCGCGCGCGCTCGGCGGTGAGCGGCTCGGACCCGACGCGGAAGAAGGTGCCTGAAATGGACCGGCCCGCGGCCCGCGCCGCGAGGCAGACACGGACGGCGGCGCCGACCAGGGTGTCGAGATGCGCGGGGGCGCCGGCCTCCGCGGCGTCGGCCAGCCAGTGCGCCACCACGTCGGCGCGGTCGAGCGGAACGTGCTCGGGCGCAGGGAAGGCGTAGCCGCGCCGGCGGCACGCCCGGCGCGTGAACGCCGTGAACGCCCAGTACTTCGCATCCGCGCCGGTCCTGCGCAGCGGCTGCTGCGAGAACCACCGCTCCACGGGCCGGCGGCTCCTGGCGCGGATCAGCACCTTCTTCAGGCCGGAGTTGTCGGGCGGCACGGGACGCCACACGGCCATGCGGCGCCCGGCGATGCCGAAGGCGTCACAGAAGCCCTCGTAGCAGTCGGCGTCGTGCGCGACCATCCCGAGGTCGATGAGCAGCCGGCGCCGTGGGCCGCTGGAGCCGCTCGTCATGCCCGGCAGGTGCTCGTTCCGGAGAGGGTTGTCGAACGCCTCCGGGGCCGGATCGACGCCGCCGAGCGGCTGTCGGCCCTTGAACTGTCCGATCGACACCCGCACGCCCGCGTCGAAGAACGCCTGGAGCGCGCCCTCGGGTCCGTGCCGCTCGATCGCGGCGCGCGCGGCCGCGGCATCGACGCCCGCCGCGCGGAAGAGCGGCAGGTAGGGGCTCGACGGCACGCGGAACACCGCCTGCTCGAGGAGATCGGCCAGGGCGGGGCCCCGCGCGGCGAGAGCCCGGCCCACGCGATCTCGCGCGCCGTCGAGCGTACTGGGAGTCTCGAGGAAGTGGGAGAGGCCTCGGCGGTAGCGCCAGAGCGTGCCGACGGGGGACAGCAACGGGGGATTGTCCCACCTCAGCCGCACGTTCACAAGCGACCGGCCGGGTCCGTCCGCCAGGCGTCGGGTGCGACGTCGAGCAGGCGCGTCGCCACGACGTAGACCGCCCCGAACGCGCCCAGGAGCGCGAGTCCGTCGAGCGGCGGGGCCCAGTGGCTCGTGGAGCTCCGCAGGGCCATGACGACGCCGCCGCCGAGTCCGGCGGAGCTCCAGAGACGCGCCAGGCGCGCGCGGCCCAGGCCGACGCCGGCCACGTGGCTGCCAAGGGCGCGGCGCAGCAGGTGGAGTTCGAGCCACGACGTGGTCCCGCCGGCCAGGATGAGCCCGGCCAGGGCCCCTCCGGCCGGCAGATCCAGCGCCCACGGCAGCGCGAGTCCCAGGAGCAGGGCCAGCGTCGCGCGCGCCCCCAGCCGCCAGGCGGCGATGCTCAGCGGCGTGGCGGCGTCGGCGAACGCGTAGAACGCCGACGCGTAGATGCTGCGCGTCGTGGTGGCGGTGAGCCCGACCGCCGAGGCGCCGAGGACCCACCACACGTCCACGGCATTGGCCGCCGTGAAGCGTCCGCCTTCGTAGACGGCCGCGGCGAGGCGATCGCCCATCACGAGGAAGGCCGCGGCGGACGGCACGGCGAAGTAGGCCACCTGCTCGAGCGCGTGCTGCAGGCGGGTCCGTGCCGACTCGAGGCGGCCGGCGCCGACGTCGGCGGCGAGCGGGGCCATGAGCGCCGTGGACGTCGCCGCCGCCACGAGCACCACCGGCAGTCCCGCGATCAGCTGGCCGTAGGTCATCGTCGCCAACGCGCCCGTGGGCAGGAAGCTCGCGATGGCGGTCTCCACCCAGATACCCAGGCGCAGCAGGCCGCCGTGCAGGGCCACGCGCCCGGTGGTGGACGCGATGGCGCCGGCCTCCGCCCACGTGGCCGACGGGCGCAGCACGGCGCCGCGCGTGAGCAGACCGGCGTGCGCGAGCTGACAGAGCGCCTGGAGGCCCGCTCCCACGACGGCGCCGACGGCGGCGGCCCGTGCGAGGGCGAACGAGTCGGCCCCCGCACCCGTAAAGACCAGCGCGGCGATGACGGCCAGCGCCGTGACCATGGGGAGCGACTGCGCGAGCAGGTATCGCCGGTTCGCCGTCGCCACCGCGGCCGCCCACGAGGCGACGACCGTGAGTCCCGCGGCCGCCGAGAGCAGGCGCACGACGTCCACGGTGGCCGCGGCCGCGGCGGGCGGCAGGCCGCCGGCGACGGCCCCGACCAGGACGGGCGCCAGGACCGCCAGCGCACCAGCGGCCCCGACGGCGCCGAGGCTCGCCCAGGTCAGGGCTTCTCGGGCGAGCCGGTCCGCGGCGGCCGGCCCGCGGGCGCTCATCGCCCGCGCGTAGCCCGGCACGAACGCGTTGGTGGCGGCCGCGTCGCCGAGCACCAGCGGGAGCAGCGCCGGAATACGGGTGGCCGCTGCGAAGACGTCGGCGCCGATCGAGGTCCCGAGGTACTGCGCGAGCGCGCGCTCGCGGAGGAGCCCCGCCAGACGGCTCACCAGCGACCCGAGCGCGACGAGTGCCGACCCGCGCGCGACGTCTCCGCGCGTCGTCACGGCGCCGATCGTATCCGAACGCATCGACGCGGCGGCCCGCCCGCGGGCGGGCCAGCGGCGCCGGTCACAGCACGCTGCGTCCCCAGCGCGCGATCAGCCGCTGGAACGCCGAGGGCACGGGCAGGAGCGCGTCGATCTGGTCCTGGCGCTCCACCCACGTGGACAATCCGCAGACGATGGCGAAATCCACCAGCCCGGACTGGGCGCCCAGGCCCGCCACGGTGAGGGCGACCTCGCCGTCGAGGAGCATGCTCCTGTCGTTCATGTTGGACGAGCCGACCTGCAGGTACTGCACGAAGCGCGCGACCTCTTCTGGCGTGAGGCGCTCGGCCCGCGCGGCGATGAGCTGCCGTCCGGCCTTCCACACCGACTCCGGCAGCGCACGCACGTCGCGCTCGAGCCCGCTCACCTGGCGCACCCGCTCGTCGAGGTACGAGAGCAGCACGGCCGTCATCTCCGGCATCGCGAAGACGCCGTCCCACGCCGATCGGCTGACCGCGAACAGCCCCTTCATGTGCAGCTTCGGCCGGACCTCCGGGGGCGCTTCGACGAGGTAGGACGGGGCGTGGGTGCCGTCCAGCTCCCGGGCCCGCGCCTGCAAGGCATCCAGGGTCGCGTCGCTGATCGGCAGGAGCGTCTTGAACCACGCACCGGCCGCCTCCCAGTTGGCTCGTGCCTCGGCGACGCGTCCACCCACGTCGCCCACGGCCGAGTGCTCGTTGAAGAGGCCCACCTTGAAGAGGCCACCTTGCGCCTCGATCCTGCGGCCGAGCGCCTGGGACAACGCCAGGAGGCGGCTCATCAGCATGTGCATCCGCGCGGTCACGAGCCACGACGTCCCCGGCGAGTTCGCCACCGACGGCGCCACGACGAGCACGCGGCAGCCGCGCAGGGCGCTGCCGAGCAGCAGCGACCCCCAGAGTTCGCTCTCCCAGAGCGAGTCGGGGGACATCAGCACCGAGCCGGGAGGCATGACGCTGAGGAGCAGCGCCTTGGCCGCATTCGCGCGCTTGGGACCGTAGCCCACCTCGTTGTGGCTCTGGAGCACGCGCGCCGACGGGATGATGCTGGACATCAGCCGATCGCGGAACGCTTCGGCCTTCGCCGCGTAGTCGGGGCCGATGGGGCGGCCCCTGAAGGCCGGCGGCAGCCGATCCCCGCCGAGCCCGTTCTGCTCGAGCAGGCGGCGCGCGGCCGACTTGACCGCCAGCGTGGCGGGTCCCTTCACGACCAGCGCCCGATCCTCCCAGGTCGCGCCCGAGTAGTGCTCGCCGAGGCCCATGCCGCTGAAGAGCACCTCCCCTTCGGTCGGGTCGTCCTCGGAGAGGTCGTAGAAGACGATCTTCCGATGGTCGCGCATCAGGTTGTCGGGCATCCCGAGCAGGGGGATGAGGCCGTGGCCCCAGTACGAGAAGTCCGACGGGTGCGTGATGTGGACGTGCACTTTCACGAGGGCGCGGAGCCACGCGTCGCCGAAGCGCGCGCGCCCGGCCTGGAGCCGCCGCGACGCCGCCACCGCCCGCTGGAGCGCCTGCTGCGCGTCGGCCAGCGCCCGTTCGGTCTCGGCGCTGTTGGGCAGCGCGAGGTGATGCGTGAGCGGATGCTCCAGCAGCGTCATCCAGCGGCGGCCGTTGTAGCGTTCGTAGTAGTACTGGTCGAGGATGACGTGGTATTCCGGCAGCGATCCGGTGTCGTCGTAGGCCGCGACGCGGGCGGTGAGGGCATCCAGGTACTGCTGCACCTGGAGCGCCGACACCCGGTCCACGCGGCCCTGATCCGCGGTGCCGCGCACGTCGTGAATCCAGAGCACGTGGTGGCGGGTGGCGGCGGCGACCGTGCGCGCCACCTCGAACTGGAAGGCCTCGTTCACCACGTAGTCCACGCGGTTGCCCTCGGTGAAGCGGTCTCCCGTGACGCGTTCCAGGAGGGCATCGATCTCGGGCTGCGAGTCGGCTTCCTCGGGCGCCAGCGCGACGTGCGGCGGCAGGAACACGCGCCGCTCGTCGTGCCACACGTGCCAGACGTCACGGCGGACGCCGTCGAGCTCGCGCAAGGCGCCGCGGAACGCCGTCATCGCCGCGGCCCGCTGCCCGCCGGTGAGACCGGCCGCGTCCAGTTCGCTGGCCAGGCGGCGTTCGGCCGCGGCCGCGAAGACGTACAGGGTGCCCGACGAGCGCCGCTGTCCCAGCAGGCCGTCGAATGGCAGGACGACGTCCTCGAGGACGATTCGGCGTGCCCGGTGCGCCACCGCTTCGACGGCGGCCCGATCCTCCCCCGCCGCCGACGCCGCCGCGCCGAAGAGCATCGGCCAGGCGTCAAGCATCCGCCCGAGCACGGCATCGGCGGGGCCGAGCGCCGAGACGGCGGCCACATCCGGCGCCACGGCCCGTCGCGCGTCGCCGTCCAGGCGCGGCCGCAGCGGGTTCGTCATCGTCGAGACGGCGTCCGCCGCGGCGCGGAACGCACGCATGGCCGCGTCGAGTTCCGCGGGACGGTCCCGGACCGCGGGCCGGACCGTCGGCAGCACGGCCTTGTCGGATTGGGGCCGGGTGCGACCGGCATTCTGGCGGACCGGCACCGTGAGTCCCACCTGCAGCGTCTGGTCGCGGCTCGGGATCCAGCCCAGGCGGAGACGCGTGCCGTAGCCGACGAGCCCGCCGCGGCGCACGTTGAAGTCGGTGCCGATCAGCAGGTCGAGCCGGCCGCGCCTGGCGTCGTAGTCCACGCCGGCGTGAAGCCGGGCCAGTGGGCTCACGCCCAGCAGGCGGAAGCCGCCCTCGGCGCCCTGGCGCCCTCCGCCGACGACGCCCTCGGCGCGCAGGACGAACACGCCGGCCAGGGGGTTGCCGATGTCCCGTTCCACGCCGACCACCCCGAGGACGGCCGATCGCGTGGTGTCCGCCGACAGGGTGCCCTGCCACTTGAAGATCGGCGGCTGCCCGAGCGACCGGATGCGCCCGCCGTCGGCCATGCCGGGTCCACCCGGTATGGGAGTGGCGGCGGCCACCGCGGCGATCGGCGGAGCGGCTCCGGCCCCGCCGGCGGGCGGGGAGACTGGACGCTGGGCCAAGCCAGGTCTGGACAGACTTCCGGCGATGGCCGCCCCGACGAAGAGAGACGCAACCGCGCGCCGCATGGGCTCACCGCCGTCGAGCGGATCGTGCGAATGCCGCGCCAGCGCCGATCTGCGGGCGTGCCGCCGAGGCGCGCGAGCCCACCAGGATTCTCCGGAGGCGCGGGCAAATCTCCGCGGCCGGCTGCGCAGGCGCTGTCGGGACGGAGGCCCCGATGAGGCCCCCGCCACGCGCCGGTGGCACGCGATTGGCTCCGCGACCCAGGGCGCTCAACGGGAGTCGTCTCAGCATGCGGCAGTCGCGTCCGCGCGGAGGGCCATCGTCGTGGAGGTGCGTGCGCCGAATCCTACCAGCGCTCGCCGCGACGCTTGCGCTGCCCCTCGCGGCGGCCGCGCAGACGCCGCCCGCCGACGTCCAGGGACACCCGCCCGGGGGCGAGCCGCCGATCTCGGGCGCCGCCGTCGTGCACGACAACGACAACCTCCCGCATCCCGGCAACACGCTGCGCGACGACAACTACTCGGCGGCCTACGAGTTCCGGATCAACGGACGCCTCGTCAGGGACATCCGCCTCTCGGCCCCGCTCGAGGGCCTGGACTGGCTGACCCGGATCGGCCGCCTGCACGCACGGGGCGCGCGGCGCTACCACTCCGTGCAGCTGCTCGGCGTCGTCTACACCCCTGATCGGATCCAGACGCCCGAGGTGCAGACCGACGATCGCCCGTACGCGTCGCTGGTGCTGCTGAACGTCAGCCGGACCTCGGTGGGCGGCGCAGCCCTGGACCGCCTGTGGTCGAGCGAACTCGCCGTCGGCATGCTGGGCCTCGAGCTGCCGGGCGACGTGCAGCGTCTGCTGCACCGGACCCGGCGATGGATGACGGGCAAGTCGGTGCCGGTGGACCCGCTCGGCTGGCCCAACCAGATCTCGGCCGGGGGCGAGCCGACGGGACTCTACCGCGTCGGCTACCAGCGCCGTCTGTGGGGCGACGGCGGCGCGGGCCGCCGCAAGCGCTGGGAGGTCGTCGGCGGCCTCGACGGCGGCGTCGGCTACACGGTGACGGCGGCCGCGGCGCTGTCGGCACGCGTGGGCGCCTTCACGTCCGAGTTCTGGGAGTTCCCTCGGGGCGTGTCGAGCACCGCCGTCGGTCAGCAGGGGCCGGCGCCGTCCGGCGCGCCGCGCTGGGATCTGTTCACCTTCGCGCTCGTGCGGCCGCGCGTCGTGGCCTACGACGCGCTCGTGCAGGGACAGTTCAGGCACAGCGCCTACACGGTCCCGACGCGGCACCTCCTGGGCGAATGGGAAGGCGGCATCGGCACCTCGCTGCCGGCCCGCGGCCTGCAGCTGCAGCTCGTCGTCCAGTTCGCGCAGGGACGGACCGCCGACTTCGAGCGCCCCAAGGCCCGGAACTACACCTGGGGGACGGTCGGCCTGTTCGTGAGCCGTCGGCCCCCCCGCGCGCCATAGGGGCCGGCCGAAGGCCGTGCCGGACGCTCCGGCAGGCCCGTCAGGCGTCCAGGGCCTGGCGGACCGCCTGCAGCAGCTGCGGCGGCGAGAACGGCTTCTGCAGGAAGTTCTGCCCTTCCTTGAGCTCGAAGTCCCGGCCGGCGACGTCGGCGCTGTACCCGCTGGCGAAGAGCACCTTCAGGTCGGGGCGCTCGCTCAGCAGCCTGGCCGCCAGGGCGAGGCCGCTCATCCCGTCGGGCATGACCAGGTCGGTCAGCACCAGGCGGATGGCATCGCCGTGCGCGTTCCACTTCGCGAGTCCGTCGGCGCCGCTGCCCGCCTCGATCACGCTGTAGCCGGCGCGCTCGAGCACCTTGCGCACCAGGACGCGGACGGGCGCCTCGTCCTCCACGACCAGCAGCGTCTCGGACCCCCGCGGCATCTCGCGCCGGGCCGACACCTGCGGGCGGCTCGGCTCCTCCACGACCGCCGGCAGCATGACGGTGAAGGCGCTGCCCTTCCCGACCTCGCTCGTCACGTCGATCCAGCCCCGGTGCTGGCGGACGATGCCGAACACCGTCGCCAGCCCGAGCCCGGTGCCGTGGCCGGGCGCCTTGGTCGTGAAGAAGGGCTCGAAGATGCGGGGCCGCACGTCGGGCGCGATGCCGGATCCGGTGTCCCGCACCCGCA
Source organism: Vicinamibacterales bacterium (assembly GCA_041394705.1). GTDB lineage: Bacteria > Acidobacteriota > Vicinamibacteria > Vicinamibacterales > UBA2999 > CADEFD01. The sequence goes on along the minus strand of JAWKHS010000015.1, from coordinate 140,308 downwards.
GACAGACGTAGGGCCCGTCCGGGCAGTCGGCGTACGGCCGCGGCGAGGAATGGGGCAGCACCCGCGCGCAGGTCTCGATCGTCAACCGGCCCCCGCCGGGCATGGCATCCCGTGCGTTGACGGCCAGGTTCAGGAGCACCTGATCGAGCATGCCAGGGTCGGCCCGCGTGAGCAGCGCCCCGGCCTTCAGTTCCAGGTGCAGCTCGACGTCCTCACCGATGATCCGGCGCAGCATGCGGACGACGTCCTTGACCTGCTCGTTGAGATCGAGCGTACGGGTCTGCATCACCTGGCGGCGGCTGAACATCAGGAGCTGCCGGGTGAGGTTGGTGGCCCGATCGGCGGACCGCTTGATCTGCTCGAGGCCGTCGCGTTCCTCCGCGGTGAGATGCGGGCTCTCGGACAGGAGGCCCACCTGCATGACGACGGTGGCCAGGACGTTGTTGAAGTCGTGCGCGACGCCGCCGGCCAGGATCCCGATGGACTCCATCCGCTGGGCGTGGCGGAACTGCTCCTCCGCCATCACGCGGTCGGTCACGTCGACCGCCACGAGCAGGAGTCCCTGCACCTGCCCGGAGGCGTCGCGGTCGGGCACGAGCGACACCAGGCGGTGGACGTCGCGCCCGTCGGCGAGCCGTGCCGTGCGCTGGAAGGTCACCTTCTCGCCCTCCAGCGCCCTCGCGATCATGGGCGCGGCCTCCGCGTACGCCTCCTGCCCGACGACATCGTGGAAGGGGCGGCCCACCACGTCGGCCGGCCGCAGTCCGGTGAGCTCGTCGTAGGCGCCGGCGGCGAACCGGTAGCGAAGGTCGCGGTCGATGCGCGCGACGACGAATCCGGGGAGGTTCTCGGCGATGCCCGTCAGGATCGCGTCCCGGTCGCGAATCTCCAGCTCGGCGCGCTTCCGGGCGGTCACGTCCTCGGTGAACATCACGAGGCCGCCCACCGTGCCCGCCGATGCGAACCAGGGGCGCACCTCCCAGTTGAGCCATTGCGTGTCGCCGCTCTCGCGGACGAACGCGTCCTCGCTCGCGCGGACCACGTCGCCGGCCAGGGCGCGGCGATGGACCTGCCGCCAGCGTTCGGGAATCTCCGGGAAGATGTCGTAGTGCGACCGCCCGATCACGGCCGTCGCGTCCAGCTGATAGTCGGAGAGCCAGCGGCGGCTCGCCGCCAGGTACCGCATGTCGCGGTCGAACATGGCCATCGCCGTCGGCGCATCGTCGACGAACCGTTTGAGGTTGGGGGCCGCGAATGCCGGGTCCGCCTGGCGGCCCCCCTCGCGATGCTCAGATGTCATGCGCGTCGCCTCCGACGGCCAGGTGCGCGACAGGCCAGCCCAGCATTTTCTCCACGAACGCGAGGCTCGCCGGGGGGACGTCGGCGCGGCCGCTGGGTCCGAACGGCGAGCGAAAACCGCGAAAGCATACAACGCGCCCGGACGTCCGAGGAATGCCGATGCCGGAAGGGCGCGGTCGCGCCCTGGGCCGGGGCGGCCGGGCTTCTGCTACCATCCCGGCGATTCGCCCTGGAGGCTGCCGATGCTGCTCGCACGCAGGTTGTCCGTCGTGGGTGTCGTGCTGTCGTCGGTGGTCGTGCTGACGGCCGACGACGCGTGGAAGTGGAGCGGCAGCTTCGGCCGCGACGCCGTGGAGCTGCTCATCATCGGCGACGTCCAGGTGCACACGAGGCGCCCGGATCCCACGACGGCGTTCGCCCGGGTCCGCGAGACGCTGAAGGGCGCCGATCTCGTGTACGCGAATCTCGAGGGCCTGCTCGTCGACTCGGCCGGCGCGAAGACCGACATCCCCGACAAGCCGGAGTGGACCCACCCCGGGCCCGGCGGCGTGAAGGCCCTGGCGCCCGCGAACATCGCGGTGGTCGGCGTGGCGAACAACGTGGCCTCCGGACGGCAGAACATCCTGAAGAGCCTTGGCGTGCTCGACGCCCACGGCATCGCGCACGTCGGCGCGGGCCGCAATCTCGAGGCGGCGCACGCGCCGGCCATCGTCGAACGCAAGGGCACGCGGATCGGCTTCCTCCAATACACGGCGCGCTGGTATCGCGATGCCGACGCGATCGCGACGCCGACCGAGGCCGGCGTGGCCCGGCTGGCGTCCAAGGACGGGGTGGCCATCGAGCCGGAGGACCTCGCGCGCGTCAAGGCCGACATCGCGGGCCTGCGCGCGAAGGTGGACGTCGTGGTCGTGTCCCACCACAACCGCGACGGCTCGACGCCGGTGCAGTTCGACGGGCGGCAAGGCACGTTCGCCTCGCGGGACCGGACACGCGCCGAAGCCTACCAGCAGACCTTCGCGCACGCGGCCCTGGACGCGGGCGCGGACCTCGTGTTCGGCCACGGGACGCACACGGTGCAGGGCGTCGAGGTGTACAAGGGCAAGCCGATCCTGTACGCGATCGGCCACTCGACCTTCGATCAGCCCGGCTACGAGAAGTCCACCGACGGCCTCTTCGTCCGCACCGTGATCCGCGGCAAGCGCATCGTCCGCGTCTCGTTCGTGCCGGTCTCGCGCGACCGCCAGAACGACGTCTACCTGCTGGACCCGACGACGGGCGAAGGCGCGGCGCTGGTCAAGGCGGTGACCGACCGTTCGCCCGCGCCGCCGGCGCTGCGCGTCGACGGCAAGGAAGTGGTGCTCCTGGACGCGCCGGCGACCTCCACGGCGCGCTAGGGGCGCCGGTTCGCGGGCGTCTTCAGCGCACCGGATCCTTTGACGCGGCCGCGGCCAGCCGCTCCAGGCCCCGCTCGATCCGCTCGAGGCGATCCACCACGCCCACGATCTCCACGTGCGCCTTGACGTTCACCTGGTGGTCCAGGTCCGTCCGGATGCGATCGCGCTCCGACTGGCGGTTCTGGCTGACGAGCACGAAGATCGACAGGAAGATCGCCTCCAGGCTGACGATGAGCGTCAGGAGGCCGAAGGGGAAGGGATCGAAGGCCAGGCGGGCCGGCAGCCAGCCGGCGCTCGCGACGATGTTGGTCAGGATCCAGGAGCCGAACCAGCAGAGGTGCGCGATCGTGAACGTGTGGCTGGCGGCCACGCTGGCCACCACGTCGCTGACGCGCTGCCAACGCGTGGTGCCCTCGGCGATCACGGCGTTCGGGTTCTTCAGCCCGCGCAGGGCCGCCGTGCTGGCCCGCTGACGCGCGCCCAACACCTGCAGGACGTCGATGGCGACGCCCGGCCGCGCCCGCAGGAAGGCGTGGAAGGCGTCGCGGCGCAGCTCGATGAGCACGCAGTCGGCCACGGCGCGCACGGTCGCGCTCCGCGGTCCGCCGTCGAAGAGCGACAGCTCCCCGAAGATCGCGCCGGCCTGCAGCGTGTCGAGCAGCACGTGCTGGCCGTCGGCCGCGGGCGCCGTCACCTCGACGCGGCCCGACTCGATCACGTAGAGCGTGTCGCCCTCGTCGCCGAACCAGAACACGGGCTCCCCCGCCGGCACGCGCCGCCGCGTGAGGCGCGTTTCGAGGTCCGCCAGCCCGTCGGCGTCGAGCTTCGCGAAGATCGGGAGGCGCGCGAGCGCCGGATGCGCGGCCGGTTCGGTCGTGCTCATGGGCGGACCTGCGCGGCGGGCGGCCGGTGCTCCAGCACGAGACCCACCGCCGTGCCCCGCTTGAAGCCCTTCCAGTAGGTGTGGGCCGGCAGCGGAGCGCCGGCGCCATCCACGGCCCAGACGCCGTCGCGGCCGTCGGGCACCACCTGGAAGTAGGCCGCCTTCGAGCGGTCGTCCCGCAGGTGCAGGTCGACCCACGCCGTCACGAAGTGCTGCAGGATGTTGTTCATCCGCCGCGTGTCCCACACGGGATCGGCGTAGTGGGTGAAGGGGAACGACTGCTGGCGCTCCGAGAACACGGCGGCCTCGAGCGGCGCCGGAATGGGCGCGGCGGCGTTGTGGTTCGCGTCCTTGAACGTGAGCAGGTAGCGGTCGGCGTTCACGGCGCCGTCGAAGATCGCGCGGGTGCCCTTCTCGTAGCCGGAGACGTCGTCGGCGCTCCCGGCCACGAACAGCACCGGCGTGCGGATGCCGGCGAGCCCGGCCGCGTCCCAGTAGCCGGCCTGCATGCCCCATGGCCCGATCGCCACGGCGGCCTTCACCCTGGGATCCCGCGAGGCCTCGTACGCGGGTGTGCCGGCGGCGCGGTCGAGCAGCAGGTGGTTCGGCGGCGCGGCCTGGAACGCGGCGGCGTCGCGCCGGTACCCGCCACCCACGAGATTGACGACGCCGTACCCGCCCATCGAGTACCCGATGACGACGGTCCGCGACGCGTCCACGACGCCTTCGAGGAACTGGCCCGGCGTGGCCGACAGGCGCGCGACCGCGTCGATGACGAAGCGCTGGTCCAGCGCCCGGTTGTACAAGGTGCTGCCGAAGGCCTTCAGGTCGGCGTACGTGCTGTCGGTGTGATCGATCGACACCACCACGTAGCCCTTGCTCGCGAGGTTCTCGCCGAGGTGGCTCATCAGCAGCCGGTTGCCCGGATAGCCGTGGGAGATGACCACGAGCGGCCGTGCGGCGCCGCCGGCCGGGGCGGCATCGCGGACCGCGCGCCCGCGCAGCGTGATCGGCATCCCCGGGTCGCGCGTGGTCGTCCGGTACTCGCCGCCAGGCGCCTGTCCCTCGGCGAGCACCGCCGGATACCAGACCTCGAGGGTCAGCGGCCGATCGGAGCGGGCCGTGGGGCCGTCCGGCGGGGTGTGCAGGACGTCGACGCGCTGGGGATCGATGACGGTGAGCGTCCGCACGCCCACCGGCGACGGGCCGAACGCCGCCAGCTCCGGCGCGAGCGGCGTGATGCCGTCCACGCGGTTGTCCTGGCCGGCCGCCAGGGGCAGCGCGACGACGGCCGCCAGGACCGCCGCCAGCCCGGCGATCCGGAGGCCCGGGAAAGCCCGGCTCATGGCGGCGTATTGTAGTCGGCCGCACGGCCGCGCGCAGGAGTAGACTCCGGGCAGACCGCTTCACCCGTGATTCCCAAGGAGCCAGCCGTGAGAGAACGCGCGCTACTGACTTCCTGTGCCGCGCTGCTGCTCGGCGCCCTCGTCTCCGTGTCGGCCCAGGTGGCCGACCCCATCGACCTCACCGCCCTCCAGCGCATCAAGGAGGAGGGATTCGAACGCTCCAAAGTGATGGACACGGCCTGGTGGCTGACCGACATGTACGGGCCACGCCTCACCAACTCGCCCCAGATGCGGGCGGCCGCAGACTGGGCCGCGAAGACCCTCACGGGCTGGGGGCTGGCCAACGTGAAGCAGGAACCGTGGGGCAGCCAGTTCGGGCGCGGCTGGAGCAACCAGCGCACCGTGCTCCACGTGGTGACACCCGAGCCGTGGCCCGTCATCGCCTACGCGCGCGCCTGGACGCCGGGCACGGGCGGACCGATCACGGCCGACGCCGTCCTGGCCCCGATGGCGAACGACGCGGACCTGGAGAAGTACAAGGGCACGCTCAAGGGCAAGGTGGTGCTCATCCAGAACCCGCGCGACGTGCAGCCGCTGTGGCAGGCGCCGGCAACGCGCTTCACCGACGAGCAGCTGGACGAGATGGCGATGCAGGAGCCGCCGCGGCAGGGCGGCGGGCCCGGCCGTGGCAACTTCGGCGCGCAGCGCGCCTTTCAGGCCAAGCGCGCGGCGTTCCTCCTGGCCGAGGGGGTGGCGGCCGTGCTCGAACCGGGCGCAGGCATGGGCGACAGCGGCAGCGTGCTCGTCGCCGCGGGCGGCTCGCGCGACCCCAAGGACCCACCGGTCCCGACCCAGCTCGCGGTGGCCACCGAGCACTACAACCGGATCGCGCGCCTCCTCGAGCACAAGGTGCCGGTGACGCTCGACCTCGATGTGCGCTCGACGTTCCAGGACCGGGACCTGGGGATGTTCAACATCGTGGGCGAGATCCCGGGCACCGACAAGGCCGACGAGATCGTCATGCTCGGCGCGCACTTCGACTCCTGGCACGCCGGCACCGGCGCCACCGACAACGCCGCCGGATCGGCCGTGATGATGGAGGCGATGCGGATCCTGAAGCAGTCGGGTGTCCGGCTGCGAAGGACCGTGCGGCTGGCGCTGTGGACGGGCGAGGAGCAGGGGCTCATCGGGTCGCGCGAGTACGTCAAGGCGCACTTCGCCGACCCGGCGACGATGCAGCTCAGGCCCGAACACGCGAAGCTGGCGGGCTACTTCAACATGGACAACGGGACCGGCGCGTACCGCGGCGTGTACCTGCAGGGCAACGAGGCCGCGGCGCCGATCTTCCAGCAATGGATCGAGGCGTTCGAGAACCTCGGCATGACGCACCTGACGATCCGCAACACCGGCGGCACCGATCACCTGTCCTACAACGCCGTGGGCCTGCCGGGGTTCCAGTTCATCCAGGATCCGGTGCAGTACGGCTCCCGGACGCACCACACGAACCTCGACGTCTACGACCAGCTCGTGCCGGCCGACATGATGAAGAACGCCGTCATCACCGCCGCGTTCGTGCTGCAGGCCGCGAATCGCGACGAGATGCTGCCGCGCAAGGCGCTGCCCAAGGCGCAGCCGCCGGCGCGGCCGACGTCACAGCAGTAGCCGCGCGCACGCCCCCCCGGCCCGTCGCCGGAGGGCGGCGGCGTGGCGGGGGCGTGGGCGTCCGCGGGTCCTCAGCCGCGCCGCAGCACGATGAACAGCCGGCGGAACGGGAAGAGTGTGGTGCCGTCGGCGCGCGCCGGGTAGGCGTCCCGCATCCGCGCGGCGTACTCGGCCTCGAAGGCGTCGCGCTCCGAGCCATCGAGGGCGGCCAGGAACGGCCGGAGCCACGTGCCCTTCGTCCATTCCTTCACCGGATCGGGACCGTGGAGCACCTGCAGGTATTCGGTCTCCCAGATGTCCACGTCGCCGAACGGCTGGAGCGCGGCGTAGTACTGGGCCGGCGTCAGGACGGGCGTCTCCCGAATGAGCGGCTCGAGACGTGCGCGCCAGGGTCCGCTGCGCGCCGTCTCGGCGATGCCGGTGTGCGAGGGGGCGGCGAAGTTCCGGGGCATCTGCACGGCCAGCCTCCCGCCGGAACGCACTTGCGTCGCGAGGTGGGGGAAGAGCGTGCCGTGGTCGGGCAGCCAGTGGAGGGCCGCATTCGAGAAGGCCAGGTCGACGCCGTCCGGGGCGGTCCAGCCGTCCACGGGCGCCTCGACCCAGTGGCCGGCCGGCACCGCGGCGGCGGCCCGCGCCAGCATCTCGGCCGAGTTGTCGATGCCCGTCACCGAGGCGGCGGGCCAGCGCGCCATCAGGAGCGCCGTGACCGAGCCGGTACCGCAGCCGAGATCGACGACGGTCGTCGGTCCGCCATCCGGGAAGACCAGGCGGCCCATGAGATCCAGCGCCGGGCGCAGACGCGGCTCGGCGAACCGGAGGTACTGATCGGGGTTCCACGCCGTCGCCATGAGGAGAAGTGTACGGCGGTCCTGGACGGCTGCGTGCGCCTTCGACGCCAGCGGTATACTCCCGGGCAGTCCCCCGGGTCGGGCGCTTCGCGCTCGCCAGGGAGGACGCATGCGTCAGGGAATCCACGCGGCCGACGGTCCGCCACGACGGCCGATGACCCCCAGCGAGTACCGCCGTCTGCTCGCGCTCTATCCCTCGCTGCTGGACGCGCCCTCGGACCTGCGCGACGCGCTGCGCGACACCGGCGACGTGAGCGCGCGGCGGTCGGGGCTGCGGGTCTTCGAGGACGGGGATCCCTGCGAGGGACACTCGCTGCTGCTCGACGGCTCGGTCCGCGTGTCGCGCGCCGGCGCCGACGGGCGTGACGTGCTGCTGTACCGCGTGACGCCCGGCCAAAGCTGCGTCCTGACGGCCGTCACCGTGCTCGGCGGCACCGCGTTCCCGGCGACGGGCACCGCCGAGACCGACATCCGGCTCGTCCGGCTGCCGCAGGCCCTGTTCCTCGATCTGGTCACGGCCTCGACGGCGTTTCGCCGCTTCGTCTTCACGGCGCTCACGGCGCGCTTCGACGACCTGATGACGCTCGTGAACGACGCGCTCTTCCGCCGCGTGGATCAACGGCTCGCGGTGCGACTGCTGCGCCAGCCGTCGCCCATCACGATCACCCATCGCGCGCTGGCCGACGACGTGGGCACGAGCCGGGAAGTCGTGAGCCGGATCCTCGAGACGTTCGCGCACGAGGGCCTCGTGAAGCTGGGACGGCGCCGCATCGACGTCGTCGACCGCGTCGCCCTCGAAGAACGCCGGAAGCTCGGGGATGCCGTCTCCTGACGGCCCGACGCTGGCGAGCCCGCGCCGGCGGACCACCTCGCTCGCGGCGGTGACTTCGGTCACTGACAGCCCCGTCACGATCACCTAGCGTTGGGCACGCCGGAGCACGGCGCTCCGGCGCGCAGGCCCCTCTCCCCGCCCGCCTGCGGTGTCTCGAACCCCCGGGTCGTTGTGACATCTCCTCGAAGGAGGACACCATGCGAACCCACGCACTGCGTGCGGGGGCGCTGGCCGCGGCGGTCGCGGCGGCGCTGCTCACCGGACCGCGTCTTGCCGGACAGGCCGGCCACTGGGTGGTGATCGGCTGGAACAACCTCGGCATGCACTGCCTCGACGCCGACTTCAGCCTGTTCTCGCTGCTCCCGCCGTTCAATTCCATCCAGGCCCAGGTGATCGATCCGGCGGGCCACCTGGTGACGGGCTCCAGCGTGCGCGTGGTCTACCGCGCGGCCGCCGACCCCACCGGGTCCATCAACAGGACGTCCGTCGGCAAGACCAACTTCTGGCAGTACGCGCCGGCGCTGTTCGGCCTGGTGTTTCCCGGCGATCGGGGACTGACGGGCGCCGCCATGCCGGGGACCACCAACGCGGATCAGCCACTCCCGTTCGACCCCGCGTTCGACTGGTACGGCATCGAGGGCATCCCGATCACGCCGTACGACGACACCGGCAGCAAGAACACGTATCCCCTGATGGAGATGCGCGTGCTGAGCGCCGGCGGCCAGACGCTCGCGTCCACCGTGAACACGCTGCCCGTGTCGGACGAGATGGACTGCTCCACCTGTCACGCCTCCGGCTCCGACGTGGCGGCCCGGCCGTCCTCGGGCTGGGCGTTCGATCCCGATCCGCAGCGGGACTACCGGCTCAACATCCTGCTCCTCCACGACGACCGCCAGCAGGGCGACACCACCTATCAGGCCGCGCTCGCGGCCCGCGGGCTGTCGAAGGGGCTCTACCGGTCAGCGGTGGAGGACGTGAAGCCCGCCATGTGCGCCACGTGCCACCTGTCGAACGCGCTGCCCGGCAGCGGCTATCCGGGCATCGGCGCGCTCACCGCGTCCATCCACACGATGCACGCCGGCGTGACGGACCCGGGCACGGGCATGACCCTGGACGACAGCAACAACCGCTCCGCCTGCTACCGGTGCCACCCCGGGTCGGTGACCCGCTGCCTGCGCGGCACGATGGGCAACACCGTCGCGGCGGATGGCTCGATGGCGATCCAGTGCCAGAACTGCCACGGCCCGATGCGCGCGGTGGGCAACGCGTCGAGAGTGGGCTGGCTCGACGAGCCGACCTGCCAGCAGTGCCACACGGGCACGGCGGTCCAGAACGGCGGCGCCATCCGCTTCACGAGCGCCCTCCTGCCCGACGGCTCGCCACGTCCGGTCGTGAACCCGATCTTCGCGACCGAGCCGGACGCCCCGGCCTCGGGGCTGTCGCTGTACCGCTTCTCGGCCGGACACGGCGGCCTCCAGTGCGCGGCCTGCCACGGGTCCACGCACGCCGAGTATCCCGCCTCGCACGCCAACGACAACCTCCAGTCGGTGGCGCTCCAGGGACACGCCGGGACGCTGGGCGAGTGCAACGCCTGCCACACGGCCTCGGTGCCGACCCAGACTGCCGGTGGCCCGCACGGCATGCACCCCGTGGGACCGCGCTGGGTCCAGGACCACCACGACGTGGCCGAGCGCGACCCCGTGCCGTGCCGGGACTGCCACGGCGCGAACTACCGCGGCACGGAGCTGTCGCGCACCTTCTCCGCCCGCACGATGTTCAACCGCGCGTTCTTCAAGGGCCAGCAGGTGGGCTGCTACACCTGCCACCGCGGCCCGACGAGCGACGACACGAACCCGAACCGCGCGCCCGTCGCGACGAGCCTCAACGTGGCGACGGCGCAGGACGTGCCGGTGCCGCTGACGCTGACGGCGACCGATGCCGACGGCAACACCCTGACCTACAGGATCGTGTCGCAGCCCGCCAACGGCACGGTGGGCCTCAACGGCACCGCCGCCACGTATTACCCCTTCGATGCCTTCACCGGGAACGACACCTTCACCTACGCCGCGTGGGATGGGTCGACGGACTCGAATCTCGCGACCGTGACGGTCACGGTGGACGCGCCGGTGCCGCCGCCGACGCCCGCGATCACGAGCGTGGTCGCGCTGTCGAACCCCTTCCGGATCCGCATCGACGGGAAGCACTTCAGCCGCGGGGCCGCCGTGTCCATCGGCACCGACAGGACGCCGTGGCCGTCCGTGTCGTGGGTGGGCTCGGATCGGCTGATCCTCGATGGTCTGGCGCTGGGCGGGAAGTACCCGGCGGGCCGGGCCGTGACGATCCGCATCGTCAATCCCGACGGCGGATCCGCGATGACGACATACCGGCGCCGTTCGCGTTGACGGCCGGACGCTGTGCACATGCCCGGGCGCCAACGCGGCGCCCGGGCGGCACACTCGCGGCCCGTCGCTCGGGAAGCACCTTGAATGCTGCGCGCGCCCGCCGCTTCTCCGCCGTGGGCGAGGACCGCATCCCGGAGTGAGGCCGACCGGTTGGCGGGCCCGGCGATCGGCGGGGACCACGATGGAGGTGACGGGTCGACGGCAGTCGCTCGCGACGACGTGTCGCCGCACGCCGCCAGCGGGAGTGTCACGCTCAGGAGTACCGCCGGTTCGCGCGCGTCCATGTCGCACCCCGGAGCCGACGGCACCGGGTGGGTGCCGCCGTTCCGGCGTCACTGGCGGGTCAGCGTCAAGTGGTGGCTGGTCGAGTAACAGCGCACCCGAGCCTGAGCGGGACACTGGTACCGACCGTCGACGATCGGGACCGGGCTGTCCGCGGGCAGCCCGCAGTATTCGATGTGCCCCTGGAAGGCCGTGTCGAGCAGGGGACCGCCGGTGACGCTGCCGGTGCCCTCGGCCCAGCCATCGAAACCGAGGTACGCGTCGGGCCCCACCTGCTCGATCAGTCCGGGATCGCCGTGCAGGTTGCCGCCGCCGATCGACATGACGTCGCCGGCCACGCCGATGGCCCACCCCTCCCAGGCATAGCCGTGCAGCAGCGTGACCGAGGGCGCGTCGACGAAGTACTGCCACCGCTTCGAGGCGTCACGCGTCACGACGACGGGGAGTGTGTGCGAGGTCGCCACGTCGGGCAGGCCGACGCAGGTCGGATCCGCCGACATCTGCAGCAGGAAGCGCCCGGCCGCGTCGAGTTGGGGGGCGTCGGATTCCAGGACGAAGTAGAGGCTCAGCCTGGTGCCATCGCCCCTCGGCGTGATCGTCTCGCTGCGGTAGCCGGGATGCGAGGCGCGGAAGCGCGTGGTCGCATCGAACACGCCGAACAGGACGAATTGTCCGGTGCTCGTCGTCATCGATGCGCCCGCGCCCGGCCCCTCGATGGCCTCGATCGTGGTGTCCGGGAGCGGGCGGAACGCCGTGTCGTACACGCTGCCCGAGATCGACGGGCGGGCGGGGCTCACGATCGGCGGCTCCCCCGACGGGCCGACCGGGCTCGCCGGCCGCGTCCCGTCGCAGCCGGTGAGCGTCAACGTCACCATCAGGAACCCGGGAAGCCAGCGCACGTCCATGTCGCACCTCGTGACCGACCACGGCGGACGACGCCCGCGGGCCGGCATGCATCGACCGTAGCGGACCGGCGCGGAGGCACTCCAAGCGACTTCCAGGAATGTTCCAGGATCGAGTGCGGAAGGGACGTCGGACCCTCCCGGCCGTTGGGCTACGATACTGGCCGTGCGGTTCCTGTTCGGGCCGTTCGTGCTGGATCCCGACGCACGCCAGCTCACACGCGGTTCGGACGTCCTCCACCTGACGCCGAAGGCGTTCGACCTGCTCGCGGCGCTGGTGGCGACCCGCCCGCGCGTGCTGACCAAGGGCGACCTGCAGGCGCGCCTGTGGCCGGAGACCTACGTCAGCGACGCCAATCTCTCGAATCTCGTGGCCGAGGTGCGCGCCGCCCTCGGCGATGACGCACGCGCCCCGGCGTTCGTGCGCACGGCGTACGGCTCCGGCTACGCGTTCTGCGCGACCGTCCGAGAGCAGACGGCCTCAGACGACGCGTCGGCGGTCCTCGGCTGGTTCGAGTGGAGCGACCGGCGGATTCCGCTGACCGCCGGCACGCACGTGGTGGGCCGCGACGAAGGCGCCGCGATTCGGCTGGATCACGTCACGGTGTCGCGCGGCCATGCCCGCGTCGTGGTCAACAAGGCGGGCGCGACCATCGAGGACACCGGCAGCAAGAACGGCACGTTTCGACAGGGCGTTCGGCTCGTCGCGCCGGCGCCGCTGGCCGATGGGGACACCATCGCGATCGGCTCCGTCGTGATGACCTATCGCGCCCGCGGGGTGGCGGGGACGACGCGGACCCACGTCGCCTCCTGATCGCTGATGCCGCTCGCCCCTGGTGCGTTCGTCGGCCCCTACGAGGTGCTCGCGTGGCTCGGAGCAGGCGCGCAGGGCGACGTCTATCGCGCCTACGATTCGCGCTTGGGCCGCGAAGTCGCGGTCAAGGTACTGAGCGTCCGGCACGCAGAGGATCCCGAACGGCAACGCCGGTTCGAACAGGAAGCGCGCGCCGCAGGGCGCCTCGATCACCCCGGCGTCCTCGTCGTCCACGACGTCGGCACGCACGACGGGTGCGCCTTCATCGTATCGGAGCTGCTCCGCGGCGCGTCGCTCCGCGACGTCCTGTCCGGCGGCGCCCTGGCGCTCGATCGGGCCATCGACTACGCGCGCCAGGTGGCGCAGGGGCTGGCGGCCGCGCACGACCTCGGCCTCGTGCATCGCGACATCAAGCCCGAGAACCTGTTCGTCACCGTCGACGGCCGCGTGAAGATCCTGGACTTCGGCGTCGTGAAGCTCCTGCAGCCAGACGCCGAGCCGCCCCCCGGCGCCGGCACGGAGACCCAGGATGCGGTCATCGGAAGTCCGGGGTATCTCTCACCGGAGCAGGCGCGCGGCGCCTCAGTCGATGCGCGAAGCGATCTGTTCAGCCTCGGCGCCGTGCTGCACGAGATGCTCTCGGGGGCCCCGGCGTTCCAGAGGTCGACGCCGGCCGACACGCTCGTCGCCGTCCTGCATGGAGCACCATCGCCACCGCTGCCGCGCACCGTGCCGCCGTCCGTCGCCGCCGTCGTCGCGCGCTGTGTCGAGAAGGATCGCTCGGCCCGATTCCAGTCGGCGCGTGACCTCGACTTCGCGCTGCTGCAGAGTGCCGACGCTGCACCGCCAGGAGCTCGCGTGGCACGGCCGCCCGTTGGCCGGCGCCTGCTGCTCGTCGGAGGCGGTGGTGTCGCGGTCGCTGCCGCCGTGGGCCTCCTGTCGCAGCGTGCGCCGTCCCCGTCCATCGAGGCGCGCTTCTCCAACGCCACGTACACGCGCCTTGCCGACTGGCCGAGCGCGGAGGGGCAGGCCGCCATCTCTCCCGACGGCCGGTTCGTCGCGTTCCTGTCCGATCGCGACGGCCAGGTGGATCTGTGGCTCACGCAAATCGGCGCAGGCCGTCCGCGGAACATGACGGAGGGCCGCGCGACGCTTCGGCCGCCCGGGATGGTGCTGCGCCTCGTTGCGTTCAGCGCCGACGGCCTGGAGATTGCCTCGGAAGCCGCGGCCACGAAGGAGGCGCAGGGGCTGACGCTCACGCCGGTCACCGGAGGCGCGGCACGGCCCATCCTGTCGCAGGGGAGTCTGGCGCCGGCCTGGTCGGTCGACGGGCGCCTCGCGTACTTCTCGGTGGCCGGGGGCGATGCAATTTTCGTGGCGGACCGCAACGGCGCCGATGCCCACCGGATCTTCGGAGGTGGCGTTCCAGACGTTCACACGCACAACCCCGTCTGGGCGGTGGACGGACGCTGGATCTACTTCGTCCACGGGCCGAGCGTGGGTCAGGGGTTCGACATGGACATCTGGCGCGTGCGTCCCGACGGCACCGGGGCGGAGCGCCTCACCACCCTGAAGACGGCCGTGCACTTCCTGGCACCCATCGACGCACGCACGCTGCTCTACGTCGCCCCGGGCCCGGACCGTTCAGGGCCCTGGCTCTGGGCCCTCGACGTGCCGACCCGGTCGTCGCGACGCGTGGCGTCTGGCGTCGATCAATACCGCTCGGTGGCGGCGAGTCGCGACGGGCGCCGGCTCGTGGCCACGATCGCGCGTCCGGCGAGCGGGCTGGCGCGCGTGGCCATCACCGACCGCGTCGCGGAGGAGCGCGACATCGAGCGCGTCGCGAACCCGTCGGGAGACGCGCATGCGCCACGCCTCGGGCCCCGGACGCTCTTCTACCTGGCGCGTGGTGATGCCGATCAAGGGCTCTGGCGCACGCAGGATGGCGCGGCGTCCGAAATCTGGCCGGGCAGCAATGGTCCGGTGTTCGACGGCCCGGCCGTGACGCGGGACGGCCGACGGCTGGCGGTGGTCATCAGCCTGGCGGGTCGGAGCCGCCTGGCGACGATGGCGGCGGACGGCACGGACGTGCGCACGCTGGTGCCCGCGCTGACACCGGACGGGGGACCGAGCTGGTCGCCCGATGCGCGCGCCATCGTCGTCGGCGGCACGATGGATGGTGCTCCGGGGCTGTTCATCGTCCCTGACGATGGCGGTCCGGTCGTGCGGATCGTCCAGGGCGTGGCGACGAATCCGGCGTGGTCGCCGGCCGGCGGCCTCATCGTCTACAACGGGCCGATCGTCACCGGGGTCTCGACGTTGCGGGCCGTGCGCCCGGACGGCACGCCGGTGGCGCTGCCCCGCGTCGACGTGCGGCCGGGCGGCCAGCGGTTCACGCCCGACGGAGCGGCGATCGTCTACCAGTCGGACACGCTCGACTTCCACCGCCTCGACCTGGCCACTGGCGTGTCCCGGCAGTTGACGGCGTTCCGGTTCACGACACCGCTGATGTCGGGCCGGTCGTTCGACCTCACGCCCGACGGCACGGCGATCGTGTTCGACCGGACGATCGCGAACTCGGATGTCGTGATGATCGACCTGCCGGACCCGGGCAGTCGTCAGCGCTGAATGGGCGGGCGGTCAGCTCACGAGGGCGACGGCGGCCGGCGCGATCCTCCGCAGGTTACGCGTCCTCGTTCGCATCGCGTTCGGCGATCGAGCGCCGGATGTCGCCCGTGCGGGTGCGGTCGGCTGCAGTCCGGGGCAGGGGACGATAGTGACCTTTCGCCGGGACCGCGAGATCCTGGTGCGGCTGGAGCACGAAGCAACGTCCGAGGGCGTCGCGTCAAGCGCCGCTGGTCAGCTAAAGGCTTGCAGGGAAGCGAGAGGAAGGTTGGTACCGGTACGGGGATTCGAACCCCGGTCCCGTGGCTGAGAACCACGTGTCCTGACCCCTAGACGATACCGGCACATTCGGCAGCCGGGTCGTGCTGCCAGGAACGTTCAAAGGTACTCAGCAGCGGTGAGCCTGTCAACCAGATGCCGGCGTTCATTCCGAACCGCGCGAGCGCCGCAGACGACCGGGGCTAGAATCGACCGATGCGGTTGCTACGACGGCTCGTGATGGCGCTGATCGTCCTCGCCGTGGGGATCGGCGGGGCGGCCTGGGTGCTGGCGGGGCGGGAGGCCGGGCCGGCCATCGAGATCAAGACCCCCGAGCGGTTCGTCGGCCAGAAAGGCTCGCTCGAGCTGTACGTGGACGCGCCCGCCGGCAAGCTGACGCGGCTCACGGCGGCGATCAGCCAGGGGGACCGGATTCTGCCGGTCTTCTCGCTGGACGACGCCTCCGGGTCCTCGGGGGACGTGAAGCAGGAGTCGTCCGATCGGCTCTGGGTGATCCGGCCGCTCGGCAAGGCGTCGCAGCCTGATCTCCAGGCCGGGAAGGCCACGCTCACCGTCACGGCGGCCCGGCCGGTGCTCTTCGGCTGGCGCGAGGCGGTGACGACGGTGACGCGCGACGTGGAGGTCCGGCTGGAACCGCCGCGGGTCGCGGTCGTCTCCCTGCACCACTTCCTCAATCTCGGCGGGTCGGAGTTCGTCGTCATCCGAGCGACGCCGCCGGACGTCTCGGCGGGCGTCCGGGTGGGCGACGTGAGCTTCAGGGCCTTCCCCGGCGCCGGCGTGGGCCTCACCGATCCGGCGCTGCAGGTGGCCTTCTTCGCGCTGCCGTTCGACGCCGACGCGAACACGCCCGTCACCGTGTTCGCGCGCGACGAGGCCGGCAACGAAGCCGTGGCCAACATGGACCGGCAGGCGTTCACGAAGGTGTTCCAGCGCTCGCGGATTCCCATCGACGACGCGTTCCTGACCAACGTGGTGCCGCCGATCTTCGCCAACACGCCGTCCCTCGGCGCCAAGCCCGACGATCCCGTCCAGGCCTTCCTGACCGTGAACCGCGACCTCCGCCAGGAGAACAACCAGACGATCGCGGCGCTGGCGTCGAAGACGGCGCCCGAGCTGCGCTTCACCGAGGCGTTCGCGCAGCTGGGCAACACGCAGGTGGAATCGCGGTTCGCCGATCACCGCACCTACTACTACAACGGCAAGGAGATCGACCAGCAGACGCACCTGGGCTTCGATCTCGCCTCCACCCGGCAGGCGCCGGTCACGGCCGCCAACAGCGGCGTGGTCGTGCACGCCGGCTATCTCGGCATCTACGGGAACTGCGTGGTCGTCGACCACGGCATGGGCATCCAGTCGCTCTACGGCCACATGTCCACGATGGACGTGAAGGAGGGCGACAGCGTGACGAAGGGCCAGACGCTCGGCCGATCCGGAACGACGGGCCTGGCCGGAGGCGATCACCTCCACTTCACGATGCTCGTGGGCGGCGTGCAGGTGAACCCGGTGGAGTGGTGGGATGCCCACTGGCTCGAAGACCGCGTGTTCCGCAAGATTCGCGAGGCCGGCGGCACCGCCCCGGCGCCCGCGTCGCGGTGATGAGGACGGCGTTCGTGCCAGGCGCCGCCGTCCTTCGCGCCTGGGCTGCGGCCGCCGCCGTGGCCCTCGCGGCCGGGGGCTGCGGATCGGCGAACGACGGCGCGCGCCCGGCCCGTGAGGAGCCCGCGGCCATCGACCCCGGCACCACCGGCACGGTCAGGGGCACGGTGACGCTCGCGGGCACGCCGCCGCCCGCGCGGATGGTCCGCGTCGACGGCGATCGCACGTGTGCCACCCTGATCCCCGGAGCGATGCGCCAGACCGAGACGTACGTGGTCGGCGCCAACGGCGCCCTGGCCAACGTCTTCGTCTACGTGAAGTCCGGCCTGGAAGGCCGCAGCTTCCCGGTGCCCGACGCGCCCGTCGTCCTCGATCAGCAGAACTGCTGGTACACGCCGCGCGTGGTGGGCGTCCGCGTGGGGCAACCCTTCCAGGTGCTGAACTCCGATCCGCTCCTGCACAACGTGCGCTCGGAGCCGGCGGTCAACGCACCCTTCAACCAGGGCCAGCCGGTGCAGGGCGTCCGCTACACACACACGTTCTCGGCCGAAGAGGTGATGGTGCCGATGGCGTGCGACGTCCACGCGTGGATGCGGGCGTGGATCGGCGTGGTGAACCACCCGTACTTCGCCGTGACCGGTCCCAGCGGCGAGTTCTCGCTGCCGGGGCTGCCCGCCGGCACCTACACCGTGGAGGCGTGGCACGAAGCGGCCGGCACCGTGACGGGCACCGTCGAGGTCGAACCCAAGGGCACCGCGACCCTCGCGCTGACGCTCAACGTCCCGGCCCCGTGACCGCCGTTCCCCATCCAGCCGTGTCCGACCACGACCTGCCGCCAGCGGCGCCCACCGGCCAGACGCGAAAGGCCTGGACGGACTACCTCGAGCTCACCAAGCCGCGGCTGAACCTGCTCGTCGTCATCACGACGCTCGTCGGCTACTACCTGGGACGGGACGAGGGCGGGCCGATCGCCCGGATGCTGCACACCGTGATCGGCACCACCCTCGTGGCTGGCGGGTCCGCCGCCCTGAATCAGGTCTGGGAGAAGGACACCGACCGGCTGATGCGGCGCACCGCGCGCCGCCCGCTGCCGGCCGAGCGCCTGCGGCCGCGGCCGGCGTTCTGGTTCGGCATCGCGTTGTCGGCCGTGGGCCTGGCCGAGCTGTGGTTCTTCGCGAACCCGCTGGCGGCCGTCGTGGCGTTCGTGACGCTGCTCAGCTATCTCGTCTGGTACACGCCGCTCAAGCTCCGGACGTCGCTCTCGACCATCGTGGGAGCAGTGCCCGGCGCCCTGCCGCCCCTCATCGGGTGGGCGGCGGCCACCGATTCGCTGTCGATCGGGGGCTGGGTGCTCTTCGGCATCGTGTTCTTCTGGCAGATGCCGCACTTCCTGGCGATCGCCTGGCTCCACCGCGACGACTACGCCCAGGCCGGGATGCCGCTCCTGCCGGTGGTCGAGCCCAGCGGACGCAGCACCGGCCGGCAGGCCGTCCTCTACGCGGCGGCCACGATTCCCGTCAGCCTGCTGCCGACGCTCGTGGGGCTGGCCGGGCCCCGCTACCTGGTCACGGCCCTCGTCCTGGGCGCCATCGTGCTCTGGATGGCGGTGGAGTTCGCCGCCACGCGGTCGCGGGCGTCCGCCAGGCGCCTGTTCTTCGCGACCATCATCTACCTGCCGCTTCTGTGCGGCGCCCTCGTCGCCGACCACGGCCCCCGCGTCTAGGCGCCCGCCTGGGCGGGGACATCCCCGCGGGATCCTCCTCGCGACCGGCCCATCCCGGCCCGAAACCGGCGGCCACCCGGCCAGGGACGCCGGCGCGGCCTCTGGTCCGCGAGTTGCAGCGTCCCAGCCATGTCCTCCTGGGTCACCATCGACGGGAACGAGGCCGCGGCCTCGGTGGCGCATCGCACCAACGACGTCGTCGCCATCTATCCAATCACCCCGTCGTCGGCCATGGGTGAGCTGGCCGACGAATGGAGCGCCAAGCACCGGCCCAACATCTGGGGCACCGTGCCCTCCATCACGGAAATGCAGTCGGAGGCCGGCGCCATCGCGGCGTGCCACGGGGCCCTCCAGGGCGGGGCGCTCGCCACCACCTTCACGGCCAGCCAGGGCCTGCTCCTGATGATCCCGAGCCTCTACAAGATCGCGGGAGAGCTCACGCCGTTCTGCATGCACGTCGCGGCGCGAACGGTGGCCACGCACGCGCTGTCGATCTTCGGGGACCACTCGGACGTGATGGCGTGCCGCCAGACGGGCATCGCCTTGCTCGCGTCGGCGTCGGTCCAGGAAGCGCACGACTTCGCCCTCATCGGGCAGGCCGCCACGCTGGCGTCGCGCATTCCGTTCCTGCACTTCTTCGACGGCTTCCGGACCTCGCACGAGGTGGCGAAGATCCAGCCGCTGTCCGACGACGATCTCAGGGCGCTCCTGCCGGACGCGCTCGTCGCCGCGCACCGGCGCCGCGCGCTCACGCCCGATCAGCCCGTGCTGCGCGGCACGGCCCAGAACCCGGACACGTACTTCCAGGCGCGCGAGGCCTCGGCGCCGTTCCACGCAGCCTGTCCGCAGGTGGTGGCGCAGACGATGGAGGCCTTCGCCGCCAGGACCGGCCGGCGCTACGGGCTCTTCGACTACGTGGGCGATCCCGCGGCGGAGCGGGTCGTCGTGCTCATGGGCTCGGCCACCGACACGGTGGAGGAAGCGGTGGCGTGGCTCCGCAGCCGCGGGGAGGCCGTGGGCGTCCTGAAGGTCCGGCTCTATCGGCCGTTCGCGACGGCGGCCTTTCTCGCGGCCCTCCCGCCCACCACCCGCGCGATCGCCGTGCTGGATCGCACGAAGGAACCTGGCGCGGTGGGCGAACCGCTGTACCAGGACGTGGTGGCGGCCCTGCACGAAGGGCGGCAGGCCGGCCAGACGGCCCTGCCGGCGGACGTCACCGTCATCGGCGGACGCTACGGCCTGTCGTCCAAGGAGTTCACGCCGGCGATGGCGTGCGCGGTGTTCGACGAGCTCGCGCGTCCGTCGCCGAAGCGGCACTTCACGATCGGGATCGTGGACGACGTGAGCCACAGCTCCCTCGAGTGGGACCGCGAGCTGGACCTGGAGCCGGACGACGTCTCGCGCAGCGTCTTCTTCGGCCTCGGCGCCGACGGCACCGTGGGCGCCAACAAGAACTCGATCAAGATCATCGGCGAGGACACGGACGCCTTCGCCCAGGGCTACTTCGTCTACGACTCCAAGAAGTCCGGCGCCATCACCATCTCGCACCTCCGCTTCGGTCCGCGGCCCATCCGGTCGCCGTATCTCATCACGCAGGCGAGCTTCGTCGGCTGCCACCAGTTCAACTTCCTGGACCGCTACGACGTGCTGGAGTACGCGGCGCCTGGCGCCACCGTGCTCCTGAACGCGCCGTTCCCGCCCGACCGCGTGTGGGACGCGCTGCCGCGCGAGGTACAGGACGCGGCACTCGCCAAGGGGCTCACGCTCTACACCATCGATGCCGTGGCCGTGGCCAGGGCGAACGGCATGGGCACGCGCATCAACACGGTGATGCAGACGTGCTTCTTCGCGCTGTCGGGCGTGTTGCCGCGCGACCAGGCCATCGCCAGAATCAAGCACGCCATCGAGAAGACGTACGCCAAGCGCGGCCCGGACGTGGTGCAGCGAAACTTCGCCGCGGTGGACGACACGTTGCAGCACCTGCACCAGGTGCCGATGCCGGCCGCGGCCACCGCGGGCCGACACCGGCCTCCGATCGTGGCGGCGAACGCCCCGGACTTCGTCACGCGCGTGTCCGCGGTGATGCTGGCGGGGCACGGCGACCTGCTGCCCGTCAGCGCGTTCCCGGTGGACGGCACGTGGCCGGTCGCCACGGCGCAGTGGGAGAAGCGGAACATCGCACAGGACATCCCGGCCTGGGACGAGCGCATCTGCATCCAGTGCAACAAGTGCACGCTGGTGTGCCCGCACGCCGCCATCCGGGTGAAGGTCTACGCTCCCGGTCTCGCGGCCGAGGCGCCCTCCACGTTCAAGGCGATGCCGTACAAGACGCGCGAAGGCGAGTACGGCCAGGGCCTGTCCTACACCATCCAGGTGGCGCCCGAGGACTGCACCGGGTGCTCGCTGTGCGTGCAGGTGTGCCCGGCGAAGGACCGCTCGAATCCGCGGCACAAGGCGCTCGACATGCACCCGCAGGCGGCCCTCAAGGCGCAGGAGCGCGAGAACTACGCGTTCTTCCTCGGGCTGCCGGAGGCCGACCGCACGCAGGTGAAGCTGGACCTGAAGGGCACCCAGCTCCTGCAGCCGCTCTTCGAGTATTCAGGCGCGTGCGCGGGCTGCGGCGAGACGCCCTACATCAAGCTGATGACGCAGCTCTTCGGCGACCGCGCCGTCATCGCGAACGCCACGGGCTGCTCCTCGATCTACGGCGGCAACCTGCCGACCACGCCGTACACGACCAACGCCGACGGGCGCGGGCCCGCGTGGGCCAACTCGCTCTTCGAGGACAACGCCGAGTTCGGGCTGGGACTGCGACTGTCCGTGGACCAGCACGTGACCGAGACGCGCGAGCTCCTCACGTCCATGCGGGCCGATGTCGGCGAAGGGCTCGCCGACGCCCTGCTCACCGCCTCGCAGGACGACGAGGCGGCGATTGCCGCCCAGCGTGACCGGGTACGGGCGCTGCGCGGACGGCTGGGCGCGATCGACTCGCCGCGGGCCCGGCGGCTCGACCTGCTCGCGGACTACCTGGTCCGCAAGAGCATCTGGATCGTGGGCGGCGACGGCTGGGCCTACGACATCGGCTTCGGCGGGCTGGACCACGTGATGGCGCTCGGGCGCGACGTGAACATCCTGGTGCTCGACACCGAGGTCTATTCGAATACGGGCGGCCAGCAGTCGAAAGCGACCCCGCTGGGCGCCTCGGCCAAGTTCGCCATCGCCGGCAAGACGACGGCGAAGAAGGACCTGGCGGCGATGGCCATCGACTACGGGCACGTCTACGTCGCGCGCATCGCGTTCGGCGCCAAGGACGTGCAGACGGTGAAGGCGCTCGTGGAGGCCGAGTCGTACCCCGGCCCCTCGCTGGTCATCGCCTACAGCCACTGCATCGCCCACGGCTACGACATGGAGCACGGGCTGGACCAGCAGAAGCTCGCCGTGGACACGGGCTACTGGCCCCTCTTCCGCTACGACCCGCGCCTGGCCGCCCAGGGGCAGAATCCGTTCGCCCTCGACTCGGCCGCGCCCAAGGCGGAGCTGGGCAGGTTCGTGAGGAACGAGGCCCGCTTCCGGCTGGTCGAGCAGCAGGACCCGGAACGCTTCAAGGCGCTCCTGGCGCAGGGACAGGCGGACATCAAGAAGCAGTACGCGCGCTACGACGCCTGGCTGGCCCGCGGAGGCCAGGCCCAGACGCCCACCACGTGAGGCACGGAGCCGTCATGGATCTCACGACCACCTACCTCGGACTCCGGCTGGCCCATCCGATCATCACGGGGGCTTCCCCGCTCGTGGATCACATGGACGTGGTCCGGCGCCTGGAAGACGCCGGCGCAGCCGCCATCACGATGCACTCGCTCTTCGAGGAGCAGATCGCGGCAGAACGCGAGGCCACGTGGAGCCACCTCGACGCCCACGCGGAAGGCCACGCGGAGGCCGTCTCGTATTTCCCGCGAGCCGACGAGTACGCCCTGGGCCCGGACAAGTACCTGGAACAGATCCGGCGCATCAAGGCCGCCGTGGCCGTGCCCGTCATCGCGTCCCTGAACGGCGTCACCGGCCGTGGGTGGACCGACTACGCCGTCGCGATGCAGCAGGCGGGCGCCGACGCGCTCGAGGTCAACGTGTACGCGGTGGCCACGGACCTGGAGATGGCCGGAACGGCGGTGGAAGAGCGCGTGGTCGACGCGCTGCGGCTCGTGCGGGCGGCCGTGACGATTCCGGTAGCCGTGAAGCTCTCGCCGTTCTTCTCGTCGGTGGCGCACCTGGCCCACCGGCTCGATACGGCGGGCGCCGACGGCCTGGTGCTCTTCAACCGCTTCTACCAGCCGGACATCGACGTCGAGCAGCTCGACGTGCTGCCCCGCCTCACGCTGTCGGACTCGTCGGAGCTGCTGCTCCGCCTCCGGTGGCTGGCGATCCTCTCAGGACGGCTGCGCGGATCGCTGGCGGCCTCCGGCGGCGTGCACACGGGCCTGGACGCGGTGAAGGCCGTCATGGCGGGGGCGCACGCCGTGCAGGTCGTCTCGGCCCTGCTCCACCACGGCCCCGAGCATCTCGCCACGGTCCGCCGCGAGATGGAAGCGTGGATGGCCGAGCGCGAGTACGCGTCGATGACCGAGATGCGGGGCAGCATGAGCCTCGGACGGTGTCCGGACCCGGCCGCCTTCGAGCGCGGCAACTACGTCAGGCTGCTGCAAACGTGGCGGCCACGCTGATCGCGCGAGCGCGGCGTCGTCAGGGATAGAGCAGGTACTTGGCGCGGAGCCGTCGCCACGCGGCCTCGGCGCCCGCCCAGCCTGCGACGATGTCCGCCGGGTCGTCGCCGGCCTTCGCGCGCGCCAGGGCCATCGGCGTGCCGACCAGCCGCTCGCTGGTCTTCGGGTCGAAGCGGTCGCCGAAGAGGCGGAACAGCGCCGACGCCACTTCCATCCCGACGCGCGTGGGCTGCAGCCGCTGGCGGTCGGTGACCACCATGAAGACGCCCTGGCACACGTCGCCGGCGTACACGCTCGACGCCGGCGTGAAGCGCACCGGGTAGAACCGGATGCCCGCCAGGCCGCGAGCGTTGAGCGCGTCGGCCAGGCGCGGACCGTCGATCCAGGGGGCGCCGATCTGCTCGAACGGCTGATCGGTCCCTCGTCCGACGGAGATGTTCGCGTATTCGATCGCGCCGATGCCGGGGTACAACGCCGCCTGGGTCAGGTTGCGCATGTTCGGCGACGGGTTGACCCAGGTGAGGCCCGTCTGGTCGAACCACTGATCGCGGCGCCAGCCGTCCATCTTCACCACGGTGAGATCCGCGCCGATCTTCCGCTCGGCGTTGAAGAGCGTCGCCAGCTCGCCGATCGTCATCCCGTGCCGGATGGGCATCGGCATGTAGGCGATGAAGCTCAGGAGCGCCTCGTCGGCGAGCGGCCCTTCCACGTGCCATCCGTCGATCGGGTTCGGGCGGTCGAGCACGACCACCTTGATGCCGGCCTTGGCGGCTTCCTCGAGGACGTAGCCCACCGTGGCGAGATAGGTGTAGAAGCGCGCGCCGACGTCCTGCAGGTCCACGACCAGCGTATCGATGCCGTCGAGCATCGCCGGCGTGGGCCGACGGGTCTCTCCGTAGAGCGAGTGGACGGTGAGGCCCGTGCGCTGGTCGGTTTCGCCCGGCACGTTCTCCACGTCCAGCTCGCCGCGGATGCCGTGCTCTGGGCTGAAAAGGGACACGAGCGTGACGCCCGGGGCCCGGTGCAGCACGTCGATGGTGGAGGCGCCCGTCACCGACAGGCCCGTGTGATTCGTGACGAGCCCGACCTTCCGTCCCTGGAGGAGCGCGAAGCCGTCCCGGGTCAGCACGTCGATGCCGGGCAGGACGCGCGTCGTCGGCACGCCGGGCACCGCGCGCCCGGGCTCACCGACCGCGCCGAAATCCGTGCCCGTCATCGGCGCGCCGGCCACCGCCTCGAGGGTCACGCTCGTGAGGGCGCTGGCCGCGATCGTGGCGATGCGCGCGCGGACGGCCCCGACGTCGCCGGTGCCGTCCGGGTGCAGCCGGCTCGAGAGGAAGATCACGAACAGCTTCGTGCGGGGATCGACCCAGATGGACGTCCCCGTGAAGCCCGTGTGGCCGAAGGAACCGATGGGCATGAGCTCGCCCCGGTTGGACGAGTAGCTCGTGTCGAGATCCCAGCCCAGCCCGCGCACGGCGTCCATGTCGCCTGGCGTGGCCGGCGCGATCATCTTCGCCACCGAGAGCGGCGAGAGCACCCGGCGCCCGCCGAGCGCGCCGCCCCCGAGCAGCATCCGGGCGAAGCGCGTCAGGTCGCGGGCGGTGCTGAAGAGCCCGGCATGCCCGGCGACGCCGCCCATGCGGCGCGCGGTGGGGTCATGGACGACGCCGCGCAGCGGCTCGACGCCGGGCGCCTTGCACGGCCACGCATCCAGGAACCGGCACCGCTCGGTGGGCGCGATCCGCCCGATGCGTTCGATGGGCGGCAGGAAGCCCGTGTCGGTCATGCCGAGCGGCCCGAACACCCGGTCCGCGACGTAGCGCTCCAACGGCAGGCCCGAGGCCTGGGCCACGATGTGGCCGAGCAGGAAGAAGTTGATGTCGCTGTAGACGAAGCGCGCGCCCGGCGGTGACTGCGGCACCTCGTCCACGGCCAGCGCGATGGCGGCGTCGTAGCCCTTCCAGGGCTCCCCCAGGTCCACGTCCGGCCGCAGGCCGGAGACGTGCGTCAGAAGATGACGCACCGTGATGTCGCCCTTGCCGTACTTCTCGAAGCCGGGCACCCACCGTGCCACCGGGTCCGTCAGGCGGACGACGCCGCGCTCCACCAGCTGCATGACGGCGGTGGTGGTCGCGATGACCTTCGTCAGCGACGCCATGTCGAACACGGTGTCGAGCGTCATCGGCTCGGCCAGCGGCGCGACGGCGCGCTGTCCGTATGCCTTCTGGAAGGCCACGGTGTCGCCCCGGCCCACGACCACGACGGCGCCGGGCATCCGGCCGTCGGCGATGCCGCGGGCCACCACCTCGTCGATGTCCGCCAGCCGGGCCGTATCGAAGGACGAGGCGCGTGGGGGTGCGGGGGACGCGGCGGGCTGGGCCCCGGAGGGCCGCGGCAGGCTGGCGGCCAGCGTCAGCGCGAGGATGGCCAGCGTGGCCTTGGACATAGCGTGAACCCTACGGGACTGCTAGCATATACTCGACAGGTTTTCCGGTTTTCAGGGAGTGAGACAACGATGCGTCAAAGTCTGAAGCTGTCGCTCGCGGCCCTCGTGGTCGTGCTGCTCGGCGCCCTCCCCGCCCTGGCCCAGACCGGCCGGGTCGGCGGTGTGGTCAAGGACGACAAGGGTCAGCCGCTGAAGGGGGCGACCGTGGTCGCGGAGAACCCCTCGGCGTCGCCGCCCTCGTTCACGGCCACCACCGACGACAAGGGCCGGTTCTCGATCATCGGCCTGCGCGCCGGGACGTGGAAGCTGACGGCATCGGCGCCCGGTTTCCAGCCCTCGACCGGCCAGGTGCCGATTCGCACGATCGGCCAGCCGAACCCGCCGGTGGAGTTCTCCCTGGCGGCCGGCGCCGCGGGTCCCGCTGGCGCGCTCGCGGGCGTGAACACGAAGGAGCTGCAGGCCGAGCTGGCCGCGGCCGACGCCAAGCTCCAGGCGAACGACTTCGACGGCGCCATCACCGACTACAAGGCCATGCTGGCCAAGGTGCCCGCGCTCAGCATGCTGCACCTGCAGATCGGCCGGGCCCAGCGCATGAAGAAGGACTACGACGGCGCGATCACGTCGTACAAGACGCTGCTGGAGGCCGACCCGAACAGCGAGCGCGCCAAGATCGAGCTGGGCATGACCTACCTCGAGAAGGGCGACCTGGCGTCGGCGGACACGGCGCTGACCGAGGCCGCGCAGAGCCTGAGCGCCGGCCGCGAGGTGTTCTACAACCTCGGCGAAGTGAAGTTCGCCAAGGGCGAAACGGACGAAGCGATGAAGTGGTACCAGCGGGCGGTCGACACGGACGCCAACTGGGCCAAGCCCTACTTCAAGCTCGGCCTGGGCAAGCTGCAGAAGGCCGACACGCCCGGCGCCATCGAGATGATGGAGAAGGTCATCGCCGTCGAGCCCAACTCGGCGGAGGCCGCGCAGGCCAAGGCCCTGATCGACCAGCTGAAGAAGGGTTAAGAGCCGGGGCTCGGGTCCCGGGGCTCGGGGCTCCAAGACTTCGGCGCCGAGACTGGCGAACGGCGGCGATCGTGACCGGCGGTTCCCAATGGGGGCCGCCGGTTTTTCATTGTGCGGGGGGCTGCGAGAGGCGGCGGGACGCCTCGTCGATCATCCGGTCGATGTTGGGCGTGGACGGGTCGAGGGCCTTCGCGGTCTTCCAGGCGGCGACGGCGTCGCGGAACCGTCCCGACCGCGCCGCCATCACGCCCCGGATGACATAGGGTCGGGCCAGCGACGGGTCGAGGGCGGTCGCGGCGTCGGCGGCACGCTCGGCCTCGGCGGTCTCGCCACGCTGCGCGAGGAGCCACGCCAGCGCCGCCTGCATCGTGGCCATGTCGTTGAACTCCCGGAGCGAGCCGGCCAGTTCGAGCTGCGCCCGGTTCAAGGCCTCGCCGGCCCGCCCTGGCACCGTCACCACGTCCAGCGCCAGCAGCGACTCGGCGGCCCGCACCCGCACGACGCGCGCGTCGTCCACCACCCGCGCCATGAGCACGGCCACGACCCGGTCGTCACGCTGATCGAGCGAGCCGAGGGCACGGACCGCGGCCGCCCGGACCACGGCTTCCGGGTCCGACGCGGCGCCCAGGAGCGCGCCCAGGACCCGCGGCTCCACCGTGCCGGATCCGCGGGCCGACGGGGTCCGCTCCGCGGCCGTCGACGTCTGGCTGGCACCGGGCGCGGAGTCGATGGTGCGGGCGCCGGCGAGGCGCCCGATGTACTCGAGCGCGCTGGCGCGGATCAGCGCCCCGTTCGACCGATCGACGCCGAGGGACGCCAGGGCCGGAATCACGGAGGCATCGCCGGTGCCGGCCGCGTACATCGTCTTCGCGAGCGCCACGCTCTTCGCGCGCCGGGCGCCGTCGCCCCACCAGGCATCCATCCGCGCGGCCGCCCACTCGGGCGTCCGGTCGTCGTGGCACGTCGTGCAGGCGCTGGGCACGCCGAAGGCCGCCGTGGTCTCGGGCACCGGGGACTGGAACGTGTGATCGCGCCGGCGGATCAGCAGCCGCCAGTTGACGTCGCTCATGTGGCAGTTGATGCAGCGGCTTCCCGGCGAATCCGCCTCGTGGAACGAATGGCGGGCGAGCTCGGCGTCGGTCCACGGCACGCGCGATTCCAGGCTGTCGGCGCTCCGGCTGGTCACCCGGGCGAGCGGCGACTGCGGCTCGCCCGGCGCGTCCGCGTCGGCCGGCCCCTGGTGGCACTGGGTGCAGAGCGTGTCGCCGGCGCGGCCGTCGTGGACGTCCACCTTCAGCGAGAAGTCGTGCGACGTCGGGCCGTGCGCCAGGTGGCAGTTCGTGCACGTGATGGCGCCGGCCTTGAAGCAGCCCGTGAGCGTGAGGGCCTGCGTCCGGTTGAAGCGGTTCGGCCGCCCGTCGGGCCAGAACTCGCCCTGCGCGTCGAACTCTGGCGGCGGCTCGCTGAGCAGGAACGGCATGGCGTAGTCGGCGTAGCGGCCGCCGGCCTCGAAGGCGCCGAACACGTTCCGCTTGTTGCCGTGGCAGTAGCCGCAGGTGTCGAACGTGCGGCGCGGATCGGCCGTGCGCGGCGAGAAGGTGCGGAGCAGGTCGCTCAGGCCGCGGTTGTCCGCCCGCGAGCTGTACGTGGGGATGGACGCGGGATCGGCCTCCCACGTCTTCATGAGCGCGACGTGTTCCCGCCCGGGCCCGTGGCAGGCCTCGCATCCGATGCCGAGCTCGGTCCACGACGTTCGGTACGACGCATTGGCGGGCTGGAAGCCCCGGTCGAGGTTCGTGGCGTGGCAGTTGAAGCAGTTGACGTTCCAGATCTGCTTCATGTCGTGCGCGCCGTCCGGAATGGGCGTCGTCTCCTGCCAGTCGAGCCAGCGCTTGCTCTCGACGTGCCAGAACACCGGAAGCACGTACATTCGGCCATCGGGCAGCGTGGACAGGTAGCCCTGGAGGCGCTTCGAGCCCAGGGTGTAGTCGACGGCGTAGGTGGTCGCGGTCCGTCCGGGCGCCCGGACGGTGACCGACGGCGTCCCGCCCTTGAGGCCGAACTCATAGGAGCGCCCGTGGGCCGAGAACGCGGCGCCGCGCGAGAAGTCGCCGAGCACCCGGGCCTCGGCCACGGGCCGCGTCATCTGGATGTGCAGCGACGCCTTCCAGCGGGCATACGCGTCGGGATGGCAGGACTCGCAGGCCTGGGAGCCCAGGTACCCGGCGCCGGCGGCGGAGGCAGCCTGCGGCTCCGCGGGCGATGCCGGCGGCGGGGCCGGGACGGCCTGGGGCATGCGCGCGGCCGTGAGCCACGTGGAGCCCGCCAGGAGCGCGGCCGCGGTGAGGAGGAGGGGCGCGCCGATCAGCATCCGCTCCGAGGATAGCACCGCGCTCAGCGCGGGGCGTATTGGGGCAGTCGGTCCCGCATGTC
The DNA here is from genome assembly GCA_041394705.1 of Vicinamibacterales bacterium. Lineage (GTDB taxonomy): Bacteria > Acidobacteriota > Vicinamibacteria > Vicinamibacterales > UBA2999 > CADEFD01. The sequence goes on along the minus strand of JAWKHS010000015.1, from coordinate 110,810 downwards.
GTGCAGCGGCAGGGCGGCCAGGTCGCGGGCCGACAGGATCGGCGACACGATGGCCGGCCACTGGATGCCCAGCGCAGGGTCGTCGTAGCGGATGGCGATCTCGTCGCCAGGGTCGTAGACGGCGCTGCACTTGTACTCGACGTCGGCGGTCTCGGACACGACGGCGAACCCGTGGGCGAAGCCCGGCGGGATGTAGAGCTGGTGGAAGTTCTCGGCGGACAGCTCGACGCTCACCGCGCGCCCGAAGCTCGGCGACCCGACGCGGACGTCGACGGCGACGTCGACGATGGCGCCCGCCACGACGCGCACGAGTTTCGCCTGGCCGTGCCGCACCTGGAGGTGGAGCCCCCGAATCGTGCCGCGGCCGGACCGGGACTGGTTGTCCTGGACGAACTCGTCGGTGATGCCCGCCTCGACGTAGCGCGGGCGGTGATACGTCTCCACGAAGAAGCCACGGCTGTCGCCGTGGACGGCGGGCTGCACGAGCTTCACGCCAGGCAGCCCGAGATCGTCGACACGCATCAGCGGCACGGCAGGCTCACCAGTCGAGGAGGCGGAGCAGGTACTGGCCGTAGTCGTTCTTGGCCATCATCTCGCCGGCCCGGCGCACGGCGTCCGCGTCGATGAATCCCATGCGGAAGGCGACCTCTTCCGGACAGGCCACCTTGAGCCCCTGCCGCGACTCGATCGCCTGGATGAACATCGAGGCCTGGAGCGTGGACTCGTGCGTGCCGGTGTCGAGCCAGGCCATGCCCCGGCCCAGGACCTCGACGTGGAGGGCGTCCCAGTCGAGGTACTGTCGATTGACGTCGGTGATCTCGAGCTCGCCGCGCGCCGAGGGCCGGAGGGCGGCGGCGACGTCGCACACGCGCCCGTCGTAGAAGTAGAGGCCGGTGACGGCGAAGCGCGACTTCGGCGCCGCGGGCTTCTCCTCGAGGCTGCTCGCGCGGCCGGCATCGTCGAACGCCACCACGCCGTAGCGTTCGGGGTCCTTCACGCGATAGGCGAACACGGTGGCGCCGGACTCGCGCGCCGCCGCCGCCTGCACCGTCGCCGGAAAGCTGTCGCCGTAGAAGATGTTGTCGCCGAGGGCCAGGGCGACACGCGATCCGGCGACGAAGTCGCGGCCGATGACGAACGCCTGGGCGAGCCCTTCGGGCCGCGGCTGGACCGCGTAGGCGAGCGTGATGCCCCACTGCGAGCCGTCGCCCAGGAGCCGCCTGAACGCCGGCTGGTCCTCGGGGGTGGTGATGACCAGGATGTCGCGGATCCCCGCCCACATCAGCGTGGTGATGGGGTGGTAGATCATGGGCTTGTCGTAGATCGGCACCAGCTGCTTCGACACGGCCAGGGTCACCGGGTACAGCCGCGTGCCCGAGCCGCCCGCGAGGATGATCCCCTTCATCGCGCGGGGCTCCCCTGCAGCCCCAGGCGCTGCCCGGCGTAGGTGTCGCGCGTCACCGCCTGGCACCACTCGCGGTTGGCGACGTACCACGCCACGGTCTCGCCCACGCCCTGCTCGAACGTCCGGCTGGGCCGGAAGCCCAGCTCGCGGGCGATCTTCGAGGCGTCGATCGCATAGCGGCGATCGTGCCCCGGACGATCGGGGACGAACGTCTTGAGGTCGTGGTAACGCGCCTTGCCGGCCGCCTGCATCCGGGGATTCGAGGCCGCGGGAATCGTGCGCTCGAGGGCGTCGCACAAGGCATCGAGCATCTCGAGGTTCGTGCGCTCGGCGTTGCCGCCGACGTTGTACTTGCCGCCGGGCACCCCGCCCGCCAGCACCCGCAGGATGGCGTCGCAGTGGTCCTCGACGTGCAGCCAGTCACGCCGGTTGAGCCCGTCGCCGTAGATGGGCAGCGGCCGGGCATCCAGTGCGTTCAGCACCATGAGTGGCACGAGCTTCTCCGGATACTGGAACGGGCCGTAGTTGTTGGAGCAGTTGGTGAGGAGCGTCGGCACGCCGTAGGTCTCGTGGTAGGCGCGCACGAGGTGGTCGGCGGCGGCCTTGCTGGCCGAATACGGGGAGTTCGGGGCGTAGGGCGTCTCTTCGGTGAACGCACCGGCCGGCCCGAGCGATCCGTAGACCTCGTCCGTGGAGACGTGGAGGAACCGGAACGCCTGCCGTCCGGCCTCGTCGGCGGCGGCCAGCATCGCCCGGACGCCCTCCAGGAGCTCGTAGACGCCCCACACGTTGGTGCGCACGAACTCGCCGGGGCCGTCGATCGACCGGTCCACGTGCGACTCGGCGGCGAAGTTGACGATGGCGGAGGGCCGCGCCTCGGCGATGACGGCCCGGACGTCGTCGCGGCTGGCGATGTCGCCGCGCGTGAAGGTGACGTCAGCGCCGTCGAGAACGCCCTCAAGGCTTTCCAGGTGTCCGGCGTAGGTCAGCTTGTCGAAGACGACCAGGCGGGCGCGCCCGGCCTGGCTCGCGCGGCGGACGAAATTGCTGCCGATGAACCCGGCGCCGCCGGTGACGATCCAGGTGGGCGGAGAAGAGGGCGGCATCGGGCGCCCCGATTATGGTTCGCGCGCGAGAAGCCGTTCAAGGCCCGGCACCCGCGACGAGGCGCGCGCCGTACGAAAAACGAGGCGGGCCGCCGCTAGCGCGGCGAGCGACCCGCCTCGAACGACTCCCCCACAGGAGTCAACCGTTCGATCGCGCGGGGAGGGCCCGCGGGCCCTCCCCGTCGACCAATCTGCCTGCTACCAGAGCAGCCGGATGCCGATGCGCGTGGTGAACGGCGCCAGGATGGCGCTGGGCTTCTGATAGCCCGTGCCGGTCGCGCGGCTGATCGTCTCCGACGCGTGGCTGTTGGTGATGTTGAACGCGTCCAGGAACAGACGCGCGCGGATGCGCTGGTTGAAGCTGACGGTCTTCTCGGCGCGGATGTCGAACACCGTGATGTTGTCCTCGCGGTTGGCGTCCATCGGCTCCATGTAGATCGTCGTGCCCGAGCCGGTGATGCCGCTCGGGAAGGACAGCGTGTTGGTCCGGGCGTAGTTGGCGCCCGACTGGTGGCGCAGCACCGGCGAGAGGCGGATGCCCCACGGCGCGTCGTAGCTGCCGGAGGCCTTGAAGCTCCACACCGAGCGGTTCTCCGCCCCCGGCTGGGCCGGGTTCTGCGGGTAGCCGTTCGGGAAGTCCTTCATCCAGGTGTAGGCGCCGCCGAGCGAGGCCGACCAGCGGTTGCTGTAGCGCTTCGTGAACGACATCTCGGCCGTCTTGTAGCGCGAGTACTGCGGCAGGTTCATCTCGACCTGCGTGGTCGGGAAGAGCGTGGACGCGTTCGCCGACGGGAGGCCGATGAACGAGAGCACGCGGTCGTCGGCCGTGCCACGAACGCCGTCCGGGCCGTTGTCGGTGAAGTTGAACGGCACGCCGAACTGGGCGTAGACGTCCTCCCCGCGGGTCGGGATGTAGAGGGAGATGAGGTCGTCTTCCGTCTTGTAGACGAAGCCGGCCCGCACGCCGAGCGTGCTCGTCAGCTGGCGCTCGAGCCAGCCCGACGCTTCGTGCGTGTAGGCGGCCTTGAGGTTCGGATCCAGGCTGATGGCGCCCTCGAGCGACGCGCTCTGGCGCGTGGTCTCCTCACCGGGCTGCCAGCGCCTGTCGCCGTTGATGTCGTTCCAGCCGTAGGTGGCCGACTTCGTCCCCGTGTTCGGGTTCACGTCGCTCGACACGCCCACGCCCGGGTTGTGCCAGAAGAAGCCGTAGTTCGCCTTGATCACGGTCTTGCCGTCGCCCGTCAGGTCGTAGACGAAGCCGAGGCGTGGGGCGAACAGGTTCCAGGTGTAGAGGTTCTGCTCGGCGAACGTCTTCGCCTGCAGGACGATCGGACCCACGGTGGCGGCCAGCTGGTTCTGCTCGGGCAGCCAGCCGTTGTAGCGATCCCACCGCACGCCGGCGTTCAGCGTCATGCGGCCCGCCGTCCAGGTGTCGTTCACGAACGCGGACTGCTGCCGGAGGCCGTTCTGGGTCGTCAGGTGCCCCTCGTCGCTGTCCTTCAGGCCACCGACCTGGGTGGCCGTCGGGATGCGGAAGATCACCTGATTCGACACGCCGTTGTTGTAGACGTGTTCGATGTTGCCGCCGACACCCTGCAGGACGCCGAACCACTGCCGCTCCCACAGCATCTCGCCGCCGACCTTGATCGTGTGGCTGCCCTTGGTCGTGTCGAGGAAGTAGGTGGACGCGCCCGTCAGCTGCTTGCGGTCCCGGTCGTTCTGGTTCTTCTGGTGCGAGCCCGTGATCTCCAGGCGGCCGGCGTCGCGGAAGAAGTAGTCCTCCGTGCCGTTGGTGATCTGCGGGAAGTAGTAGCCGAAGTCGCCGTAGCGGGCCTCGACGTACAGCTTCTGGGAGATGGTCCCGTTCCACTCGCCCTTGTAGACCCAGCTGCCCGAGTCCTGCTTGTTGGTCGGGCCCTCGCTCGTGTAGGTGTAGGTGCCGAACGGCAGGCGGTTGGGCTGAATCTTCTGTCCCCACTGGTAGTAGCCGATGAACTTGTTGTTCTGCGTGGCCTGGTAGGTGGCCTTGCCGACGGCGTTCCACAGCGTGGTGTCGAACGTCTTGTCGAACGTGAAGTTCGGCTGGGCGACGGCGTTGAACTGCTTGTTGTAGGTGCCGAACCACCAGATCTTGTCGCGCTTGATCGGCCCGCCGACGTTGAACGAGTAGTTGTAGTAGGTGTCGATCTCGTTGCTGTGCGCGCGAATCGGCGAGTTGCGGAACGCCGTCGGCGCCGTGTAGCTGCCGGGGATGTTCGAGCCCTGCAGCGAGTTGTTGTACCAGTCGAGGTAGCCCTCGCCCGAGAACGTGTTCCCGCCGGACTTGGCGATGAACTGGCTCTGGACGCCGGGATTCGGCATCTCGGCCGACTGGCCCGACGTGCCGAGGAACACCTCTTCGAGCGACGAGTAGTCGAAGTAGAAGCCGGCGCCCGACGTGCCCTCCGTCGTGTTGATGCCCTCGATGAGCACGCGGACCTGGCCGGTCTGGCCGTAGGCCGAGTAGCCGGTCTGCGTGCCGGCGCGGTTGCCGCCGACGTCGATGCGGCTCATCTGCACGGCCGGGGTGACGGCCAGCAGCGACCACATGTCGCGGGCGTTCGGAATCGACGCCAGCTGTTCACTCTTGAAGTTCTGGACGACGCGCGTCGCGGACGTGTCGATGATGGGCGATTCGCCCGTAACCGTGACGGTCTCCTGCAGCGTGGCCAGCTGGAGCTCGACGTTGACGGTCGCCGTGAAGCCGAGCGAGAGCTGGATGCCTTCGCGCTTCACGGTGTTGAAGCCGGCCAGCTCGTAGCTCACGGCGTACACGCCCGGAGGAAGCGCCGGGAAGCGGTAGTTCCCGGTCTCCGACGTGACCGTCGTCTGCGCGCCGAGTGCCGACGGGCTCGTCGCGACCACCGTGACGCCGGGGAGGACCGCTCCCTGGGCATCGGCCACCCGTCCCTGGATCGTACCCGTGCTGCTTGCGCCACCGCCCTGCGCGTACGCGCTCGAGACGGCCGCCGTTGCGAACGCCACGGCGAACAGCCCGACCAACCATCGCTTCATTCCATCCTCCAATGGCCCTGTGGGGGACGGCCTGTGGGCAGGCCGGCCACATGGACCGCGTTCAAACGTCAACGGCACGCCGTCCCGGGCCAGTCGACCGCCGGGGACGGATGACACAACGCGGGCCGCGGGTTGCCGGGGCGCTCGCTGGCCCCACCTCCGACGGCACAGCGCGGCCGCCGAGGTCCCGACCCAACAAATGACCCCTGCAATTCAGGGATCAATGACCGTACAAGGCCGCTAATTTCAGCTCCAGAAAAGTCTGTAATCTGGCAGCCGTGAAAGCGGTAGCGAGGGAGGTTACGCCAGTTCGTCCCAATTCGCAACGCTCTCGCCCCCGGAATCGGGTTGTCCGTCCACGCGCCGAGGCTGGCGCGAGCCCGGAGCGCGACGGGAGGAGTGGGAAACGGGGTGAAGAGGCGGGAAGAGCGCCGGAGGGGGATGGATGGCCGGGCACGGATGGCGCGCGTGCCCGGAATCCCTGACGACGGAAGCGGCGTCAGGCCGCTGCCGAGTCGGCCTCTCCGATCCTCAAGGAACTCCCGCCGGCCGGTAGAACATCACGGGAGCCCTGACGAACTGCAAACCACGGCGCGCCGGCGAGGGGCCGGACCCGGGGCCGTCACAGGTTACGCGACCCTGTCTGGGATCGCAAGGGACGGGACGACCGGCGGCGGTCACTCCGGCGGCGGGGCCGGGGGCCCGGCATGGGGCATCAGCACCACCGGCGACAGCCGGGTCAGGAACACGCCGCCGAGGATGGCGGCCGCCCCCGCCGACTGGCGCGACGAGACGGCCTCCCCCAGCCACCACCAGCCGACGAACATCGCCGCAAGCGGCGTCAGGTTGCTGTAGGTCGACGTCCGGGTCGCGCCGATCTGCTGCACGCCCGTGTACCAAATCACGTAGGCAATCGCGAGGCTGAACACGGCCGACCAGACGAGGAGGCTCCACGTCAGCCACGACACCGCGGTCCACCGCACCGAGACGAGCGCGGGGGCGACGAGGACGGCGTAGATCGGGGCGGTCACGATCGCGGCCCAGGCCGTGAGCATCGTCGCCGAATAGCGCCCGAGCATCGGACGCGACGCCACGGAGTACGCGGCCCAGCAGAGCATCGCGAGGAACACCAGGCCGTCGCCGAGGAGGGTCGTCCTCGAGAGGGACGCGCCGTCGCCGACCACCAGGAACAAACCGAGCACGGACAGGGCGCCGCCGGCCCAGCGGGACATCGACAGCCGCTCGTGGCCGACCACCGACGACAGGAGGGAGATGACCACCGGAGACAGGCCGAAGATGAGCCCCGAATTCGCCACGCTGGTCAGGGGCACGCCGGTCATGAAGAGCAGTTGGTAGACGACGCCGCCCACCACCCCCAGAACGGCCACGCGTCCCCAGTCGCCGCGCGCCACCCGACGTTCGCCGGGTGACATGCGCCACAACACGAGTCCGAACGCCAGCGCCGCCAGCAGGAGCCTGACGCCGTTGAACGCGTGGACCGGCAGCTCCCGCACGGCCACCTTGACGACCGACAGGTTGGCGCCCCACGCGGCCACCACCAGGACGAGCAGGACGTCCAGGAACCCGAATCGTCGGTGGCTCACGCGTACCTCGATGCGCGACGCCCGGGCCGGTCCGCCGCCGTACAGACGAACAGGGGCAGAATCGCGCGTCGCGACCTGCCCCCGGCGCCGGAAACCGCGAGCTACCCGCCGAAGGGCTTGAGGAAGAACAGAATCAGCGAGATGAGCAGGACGTAGATGACGAGCGACTCGATCAGCACGAGGCCGAGGATGAGCGCGCCACGAATCTCACCGGCAGCGCCGGGGTTGCGGGCGATCGCCTCGGTGGCGGAGCTGACGGCGCGGCCCTGACCCAGCGCTCCACCGGCGGCCGCGATGGCAAGAGCGAATCCTGCCGTGATGATCGACCACTGCACGAGCGCGGAATTCGCGGCGTCCGCGCCCTGGGCGTACGCGGGCGACAGCAGACCCGCGACCAGCAGCATCACGAACGCAGACAGGAATGACCGAGTAACCAACACACGCCTCCTAGGTGGATCTGGAACGCGATCCGCCGCCCCGGGCACGAGCCGATCGCACGACCTCCGCGGTGACCGCGACGACTGGAGCGCTCACTCCCGCCAGCATCGCCACCGGGTCGAACTCAAAACGCGCAATCATAACGTAAGCGCCGACGGCGAGTATAGCATGCCTTGTGAAAAACTTCACGAATGCGCCTCGACGTGCCCGGGCGCCCGCGGCCGCGGCTCCGTCCGGACCCGGGGGCGCCCATATCTGATCCACGCCGGCCCGGATTCCCCGGTAGCTGATGGCCACCAGCGCCAGGCCGCCGAGGACGCCCAGCGCGCGATCGAGGTGGTCCGGCCACGCCACGGCGGCGCCGAGCGCGAGCACGACGGCGGCCGTCACGGTGTCCCGCTCGACCCGGGCCAGCAGCGAGTCGAGAGCCGTCGTCACCGACCGACTGGCCCCCCGCCGTCGCCGTGGCCGTCGGCGGGCGGCGGCGCCGCGTTGACCACCCGCATCGTGCGGACGACGTTCAGCACCCCGGCCGCGAGCCCAAGTGCAAATCCGATCAACGACAGCCACGGCGACGTCCCGAGGCGGCGGTCCAGCCAGTTGCCAGCTGCGAAGCCCATCACGAGGGCGAACACGAATGCCAGGCCCAGCGTGCTCAGCTGGCCGAGCATCTTCAGCGTACGCGGGTCACGGCTGGAGGTCATGAGCGGCCGGTCCGTAGTGTAGCGCCGCGCGCCGGGGGCCACGGTTGTGCTCCGCCGCCGGACTATACTGGCGCTTCGCACCGGACGCGCCCTCCGGTCGGGGGAATCCACCATGACGTCGTGCCCGTTCCGGCCGATCGCGGCGGTCGTGGCGCTCGTCCTCGCCGTGCCTGGCCTTGCCGGCGCACAGGCCAGGGAGCGCGTGGCGTTCGTCGCGCTCGTGGACGAGCGGTCCGGCGCCCCGGTGGACGAACTGTCGGCCGCCGACCTCGTGATCCGCGAGGACAAGGTCGCCCGCGAGGTCCTCCGCATCACCCCCGCGACCGGCCCGATGCCGATCGCCGTCCTGGTCGACACGAGCGCCGCCGCGGAGCCGGCGGTGCCCGATCTCCGCAACGCCATCAGGGCCTTCGTCGGCGCGCTGGGCGATCTCGGGCCCATCGCGCTCATCTCGTTCGGGGAACGACCCACGGTGATCGCGGATTACTCGAACGCGCCCGGCGCGCTCGACGCGGGCATCGGCCGGATCTTCTCGCGGCCCGGCAGCGGCGCCACCCTCATCGAGGCGGTGCTCGAGACCGCGCGGGGCCTCGGGCGGCGGGAGTCCGAGCGCGCCGCCATCGTCGTCCTCGCCGCGGGCGGCCCCGAATTGAGCACCATGCACCACGCGCAGGCGCTCGACGCCCTGCGGACATCGGGCGCCACGCTGCACGTCGTGACCGTGTCGCCGCCTGGCAGCGCGCGCTTCACCGACGAGCAGCGCGAGCGGGATGCCCTCCTCGACCGAGGCGTCCGCCGCACCGGCGGACTCCGGCGTGATGTGCTGGCCAGCATGGCCTTCGCGCCGGCCCTCGCCGAGGTCGCACGCGTGCTGACGCACCAGCACCGGGTGGTCTACGCCCGTCCGCAGTCACTCATTCCGCCTGAGACGTTCGAGGTGACGGCGGCACGGCCGGGTTTCGTCGCCTATGGGACGGCGGCCAGGGGACAGTCACGATGATCCGTACGCGTTCTGGAGCCCTGCCGGCCGCGGCGATCGCCTCGGCCGTCGCGGCCATCACCCTGTCGGCCCAGACCGCGACGCAGCGCCGGTCTCCGGACCAGGTGTTTCGCGCCGGCGTGGAGATGGTGTCGCTCAACGTCACCGTGCTGGATCAGCAGAACCGCTACCTGACCGACCTCGACAGGAGCGACTTCACGATCATCGAGGACGGCGCGAAGCAGGAGATCTCGTACTTCAACCGGACGTCGCTGCCCATCGCGCTGTCGCTGCTGCTGGACACCAGCGCCAGCATGGAGCAGCGGATGTCCATCGCCCAGGAAGCGGCCGTCGGCTTCGTCCGCAAGCTCCGGCCGCAGGACCTCGCGCAGGTCGTGGACTTCGACACGCGCGTGGAGATCGTCCAGGACTTCACCTCGGATGCCGCGGCCCTCGAAGGGGCCATCCGGTCGACGCAGGCCGGCGGATCCACCTCGCTGCACAACGCCCTGTACATCTCGCTGAAGGAACTGGCGAAGATCAAGGCCAAGAGCGAGGACGACGTCCGGCGGCGGGCGGTGGTGGTGCTGTCCGACGGGGAGGACACGTCGAGCCTCGTCACCTACGAAGAGGTCCTTGACCTGGCGAAGCGGTCCGCCACCACCATCTACTCGATCGGCCTGCAGTCCCGGGACGCGGGACTCTCCAAGGGCTTCCGCGAAGCCGAGTTCGTCCTGCGGCACCTGGCCGAGGACACGGGCGGGCGCGCGTTCTTCCCCCAGCGGGCCGAGGACCTGGCGGGCATCTACGGCGTCATCGCCGACGAGCTGGCCTCCCAGTACGTGCTCGGCTACGCGTCGACCAACCTGAAGAGGGACGGCGCCTGGCGCCGGCTGACCGTGCTCGTGAACCGGCCGGGCGCGGCGGCCCGCACCAAGCGCGGGTACTACGCACCGATGTCCTGAACGGTCTGGCGGGCGGGCCGGGCGGCGGGTAAGATGTGCCGGCCATGCGCACGCTGGTCTATATCATCGGCTCGGGACCCGGTACGCCCGGCCTCCTCACGACGCGGGGCCTCCAGTGCCTCCAGTCAGCCGACGTCGTGATCTTCGATCGCACCGTCCACCGCCGGGTGCTCGACCTGGCGCCGCGCGGCGTCGAACGCATCGACGTGGGGCGTCCCACGCGCGAGGTCACCGACCAGGACGCGATCTGCTTCCTGCTCGCGGAGAAGGCGCGCGAAGGCAAGGTGGTGGCCCGCCTCAAGATGGGCGACCCGTTCCTCTTCGATCACGGCGGCGAAGAAGCGCTCTTCCTGCACGAGCAGGGCATCCCGTTCGAGGTCGTGCCCGGGGTGCCGGTGTCGCTCAGCACGGCCGCCTACGCCGGCATTCCGCTGACCTACACCGGCGGCGGCGACACGCTCACCTTCGTGCGCGGCCACGAGGCCGGCAACGGCGGCAAGCTGCGCGTGAACTGGACCAACCTGGCGAAGCTGGACGGCACCATCGCCGCGCACGGCGGCCGCGCCGAACTCGCGTCGATTGCCCGCGGCCTGCTGGATCACGGCCGCGCGGCCGACGAACGGGCCGCGATCGTGCACGCCGGCACGCTGGCCGGCCAGCAGACCGAGCTGGCCACCCTCCGCGAGATCTCGCGCCGGCTCGACGAGGATCCGCTCGACGGCTCGGCCACGCTCGTCGTCGGCAAGGTCGTGGGACTGCGCGAGCACCTGCGCTGGTTCGATGAGCGCCCGCTGTTCGGCCGCCGCGTCCTCGTCACGCGGTCGCGCCACCAGGCCGGCGAGCTCGTCGCGCTCCTGGAAGCGGCCGGCGCCGAGGCCATCGAGGCGCCGGTGCTGCAGATCGCGCCGCTCGAACACCACGAGGAGCTCGACCTCGCCCTGGCGTCGCTGAGCGGCTTCGACTGGATCGTCTTCGCCAACGTCAACGCCGCCGAAGGGTTGATGCAGCGGATCTACGAACTGGGGCGCGACGCCCGCGCGCTCGCCGGCCCGCGCCTCTGCTCGCTCGGCGTGGGCGTGAGCGACCGCCTCGCGCGCTTCGGCATCCGCGTGGACGCCGCCGTCGAGGGACTGGGCGCCGATGCCGTCGTCGAGGCCCTCGGCGGCCGCGACCGGCTGGGGCGCGTGAAGGTGCTGGCGCCGGGGGCGCTGGGTGGACGCGACACGCTGGCCGAGGCCCTCACCGCCGCGGGCGCGGACGTGACGCAGGCGCCGTCGTTCAGGACGCTCGCGGTGGACGACAACCCCGAGCTGGACGTGTACGGGCAGCTCCTGCAGCGGCGGATCGACGTCGTGACGTTCACGAGCGCCGCGGCCGTGCGCTCCTTCGCCGCGTTGTACGGCGTGGACCAGGTCGCCGACCTGCTCACGCACACGACCGTGGCCACCGCGGGGCCGGCCGCCGGCGATGCGGTACGGCAGCTCGGAGTGACGTCCGTCATCGAACCCGGCGTGCCGTCGATTGCCGCCCTGGTGGACGCGATTCGCGCCCACTTCCAGTAGTCCCCGGTTCCGGAGCCATCCATGCGTCGCTCGACGTCCCTGGTGTCCGCCGCCGCGTCCGCGGCGTCCTGCGCCCTGCTTTCCGCGTGCGGGCCGTCCGGCCCGCCGCCCGTGCCGCTCGACCTCCTGGTCACCAACGCCAGGATCATCGACGGCACGGGAGGTCCGGCGCGCGACGGCGCGGTGGCGATTGCAGGCGGCCACGTCGCCGAGGTCCTGGACCCCGCCGCCGCGGCAGCCGCCGCCGGCCGCGCCGCCCGCCTCATCGATGCCAGGGGCCGCGTAGTGGCGCCGGGCTTCATCGACATGCATTCCCACTCCGACATGCCGCTCGTCACCGACGGCAACGCGCAGAGCAAGATCCGCCAGGGCGTGACCACGGAGGTCATCGGCGAGTCGGGATCGATCGCGCCCAGGAAGGCGCCGGGCGACCGGCAGCCGTGGACGGACTTCGCCGGCTACTTCGCGGTGCTCGAGAAGCAGGGCATTTCGGTGAACCTGCTCTCGCACGTGGGCCTCGGGACGGTGCGCGAGCTCGTCGTCGGCAACGACGACCGCCCGCCGACGGCCGACGAGATGTCAGCCATGCAGGACCTGGTGACCGCATCGATGCGGCAGGGCGCCATCGGCGTGTCGACGGGCCTCATCTATCCGCCGAACGCGTTCGCCTCGCTCGACGAGCTCATCGCGCTGTCGACGCCCGCGGCCGCGCTCGGCGGGCGCTACGCGTCCCACCTCCGGAACGACGGCAAGAAGCTCCGCGAGGGCATCGAGGAAGCCATCGCGATCGGCGAGGGCGCGAAGATTCCCGTTCACGTCTTCCACATCAAGGTCACGGGCAAGGCGAACTTCGGCCGCATGCAGGAAGTGGTGGATCTCGTGGACCAGGCGCACGCGCGCGGCGTGAGGCTGACGGCCGACGTGTATCCCTACGTGGCCAGCAGCACGAGCCTCACGGCGACCCTGCCGCAGTGGGTGCTGGACGGCGGCCCCGACAAGATGGTCGAGCGCCTCCGGGATCGGCGGACGCGCCTGCGCGTCCGGCGCGACATGGAGGATCCCAACGCCGCCTGGGACAACCGGTACCAGTCGGCGGGCACGTGGGCGAACGTGCAGCTGGCCTCCATCGGCGGGACCGGCGACGCAGCGGCCGATGCCGCGAATCGCAAGTACGAGGGCATGCGGGTGGCCGACGCGGCCGCGGCCGCCGGCGCCGATCCGTTCGACTTCGTGTTCGACCTGCTCGCCTCGACGCGCGGGACCGTCGGCTGCGTCTACTTCATCATGTCGGAGGACGACGTGCGCCTTGCGCTGAAGCAGCCGTGGGTGGCGATCGGATCGGACGGGTCCGCCCTCTCGATCGAGGGGCCCCTCCGCTCCGGCGTGCCCCACCCGCGCAACTTCGGCACCTTCCCCCGCGTGCTCGCCAAGTACGTGCGCGAGGAAGGCGTCGTGACGCTCGAGGAGGCCGTCCGGAAGATGACGTCGCTGCCCGCCTCGTCGCTGAAGCTGGCCGATCGCGGCACGATCGCGCCGGGCCAGTGGGCGGACCTCGTGATCTTCGACCCCGCGACGGTGGCGGACACGGCCACGTTCGAACAGCCGTTCGCCTATCCGGTCGGGATCGACACCGTGATCGTCAACGGCGAGGTCGTACTGGACGAGGGCACCCACAAGGGCACGCGCCCCGGGAAGGTGCTGCGGCGTCAGTAGCGCCCGGCGCCGACCGACGGATGGGCAACCCGCCCGTCCTACCCCGGCCTCAACGCGGCGTGGCAGCGTGTGGCCCTGGCCGCTAGCCCTCGCCGCTCTAGCCGCCGTCCCTTCCTAGTTCCTCCACGGCATCAGGCGCTCGATCCACGCGACCCGTGTCAGGTCGTTGTAGATCACGGTGACCATCAGCGCCATGAGCAGGACGAACCCCGCGAACAGCATCTTCTCCTTCACCGCCAGCGAGAAGTCGCGGCGCGCCACCGCTTCCATGCCCATGATGGCCATGTGGCCGCCGTCGAGCACGGGAATCGGCAGCAGGTTCAGCAGGCCCAGGTTCAGGCTGATCGACGCCATCAGCGCGAAGAGCTCCACCCAGCCCTGGCGGGCCGACGCCCCGGAGAGCGTCGCGATGCCCACGGGCCCCATGAGTTGCTTGGGCGACGCGCGGCCGGTGAAGAGCTCGCCCAGGGTGCTGAGGATGACACCCGCCGTCTGCACGTTGCGCTGGAGGCTGAGACCCAGCGCTTCCACCGGGCCGGGCGTGTAGGAGATGGTCTCGTTCCCCAGCGTCACGCCGATGATGGCGGCGTCCCCACGCTGCTCCGGCGTCACGTCGATGGTCATGTCGGTGCCGCCGCGGCGCACGACGATCGACGTCGGCTGCCCGCCGCGCGTCTTCAGCGTGTCGGACACGTTGCGGGTGTAGACCATCCGCTTGCCCTCGATGGAGCGGATGACGTCGCCGCGCTGGAAGCCGGCCCGGTCGGCGGGGTCGCCGGGGTTGACCGAGTCGATGAGCGGATAGGTGTCGGGCAGGACGCCAATCGTGCCGACCTCGAAGGTCGCGTCGGAGGACATCGACACCTTGGTCGACGTGGGCCGCACCGTCAGGGCCTGCTCGGCGCCGTCGCGGCGGACCACCATGTCGATGTCGAGGTCCGGCTTCGAGGAGACCGCCTGCTCCAGGGCTTCCCAGGTCGAGATCTCGCGGCCGTTGATCTTCACGACCTCGTCGCCCGCCTTGATGCCGGCCGCTTCGGCCGCCGACCCCGCCTGCACCACGCCGATGACGGCCGGGCGGCTGAGGAACGCGAGCACGCGGTCGCCCTGCATCAGCACGAGCGCCAGCAGGAGGACCGCCAGGATCATGTTCATGGCGGGCCCGGCCATGAGGATCTGGAAGCGCTGCCACTTCGACTTCGAGAGGAACTCGTCGCTGGCGCCCTGCGGCTGGTCGTCGGGGTTCTCGCCGGCCATCTTCACGTAGCCGCCCAGGGGGATGGCGCTGATGCAGTACTCCGTGTCACCCCGCCGCATCGACAGGAGCTTGGGACCGAAGCCGAGGGAGAAGGTGAGCACGCGCACGCCGTGCCAGCGCGCGAGCAGGAAGTGCCCCAGCTCGTGGACGAACACGAGCACGCCCAGCACGAACAGGAACGCCAAGAGCGTGGTCGGCATCGGTCAGGCTACCTCTGGTTCGATTCTACCGCCCGCACGAGCTCGGCCGCATGCGCCTTGGCCCATGCATCCACGGTCCGCACGCCCGGCAGCGTGTCCACCGGCGTGGGCCGGTGCGCCTCCATGGCGCCGCCGATCACGTCGGGAATGGACGGGAACGGCAGGCGACCGTCGAGAAAGGCGGCCACGGCCACCTCGTTGGCGGCGTTCAGCACGATGGGCAGGCTCCGGTCGGCGTCCAGCGCGCGGAACGCCAGCCCGAGGCACGGGAACTCTTCCCAGTCCGGCGGATGGAACTCGAGGGTGCCGGCCCGCGCCAGATCGAGAAAGGGCACCGGCGTCTGCCAGCGCTCGGGATACGAGAACGCGTACTGGATGGGCAGCCGCATGTCGGTCGTCCCGAGCTGCGCGAGCATCGACCCGTCCGTGAACTCGACCAGCGAGTGGACGATCGATTGCGGATGCACGACGACGTCGATCTGGCTGGCCTGCACGCCGAAGAGCCAGTGCGCCTCGATGACCTCCAGGCCCTTGTTCATGAGCGTGGCCGAGTCGATCGTGATCTTCGGCCCCATCTGCCACGTCGGGTGGCGGAGCGCGTCGGCGGGCGTCACCTCCGCCAGGCTCGCGCGGGTCCGCCCACGGAACGGCCCACCGGACGCCGTGAGCACCAGGCGGCGGACGTGCGCGGCGGGGTGGCCGTGCAGGCACTGGTGGATCGCGTTGTGTTCGCTGTCCACCGGCAGGATCGGGACGCCTTTCGCCCGCGCGCGGTCCATCACCAGGCCGCCGGCCATCACGAGCACTTCCTTGTTGGCGAGCGCGATCGTCTTGCCGGCCTCGATGGCCGCGAGCACGGCCTCGAGCGCCGCCGTGCCCGAGGAGGCGCAGAGCACGAGGTCCACGTCCGGCCGCGTGGCCACCATCACCAGACCCTCGTCGCCGACGCCGCGCGCGTCCGGCAGGTCCGCCGAGGCCGCCAGTCGTGCGAGCGCATCGGGTGTCGCCATCGAGACGGCGGTGGGCCGGTGGCGGGCGACGGCCGGCGCGAGCGCCTCGGCCGACGTCGCGGCCGCGAGGCCGACGACGGCCACGCGCTCGGGGTGGGCCTCGGCCACCGACAGCGCGCTCGTGCCGATCGAACCGGTGGCGCCCAGGATGGCCACGCGAATCATGCGAGCGTCACCAGGAGGAGGAAGAGCGGCGCCGCGAACAGCAGGGCATCGATGCGGTCCAGGACCCCCCCGTGCCCGGGAATCAGCGTCCCGCTGTCCTTCACGCCCGCGGCCCGCTTGATGGCCGACTCGAAGAGATCGCCGGCGATGCCGGCCACCACCATGCCGACGCCCGCCAGCCACACGCCCGCGGGGGGCAGCGCGGGCAGCCACCAGCGACTCAGGGCCACGAGCGCGATCGGCGCGAGCACGAGGCCGCCGATGGCGCCTTCGATCGTCTTCTTCGGGCTCACGGTGGGCGCCAGCGGCCGGCGGCCGAACGCGCGGCCCGTGTAGTACTGGAACGTGTCGCTCGCGGCCACCGTGGCAATCAGCGCCAGGACGCCTTCCCGGCCCGTTCGCTGGTGGATGGCGACGAGCGCGCCCAGCGGCAGACCGAGGTACACGGGCGCCAGCATGGCCGCCGCGCTCCCGTGGAGCAGCGCGGCGCCGTGTTCGCCGCGCGCCAGGAGCGCCGCCGCAACGGCCAGCAGGAGCACCCCGAAGATCGGCGCCCAGGGCGCGTCGGGCAGTGCCGTCCACGCACTGGCGGCCAGCGTGCCGGCGAGCGCGATGCCGGCGGGGAGCGGCGCCCCGACGGCCCGGGCCAGGCGGGCGTACTCGACGAACGCCAGCGCCGCCACGCCGAGCGCCACCGCGAGGAGGGCGGTCGTCGGCAGGAACCACACCGCGGCGAACGCCGAGCCGGCGAGCGCCAGCCCGCTCAGCAGGCGAGTCATCGCGGAGGCGGACCTACTTGGCCCCGGCGGCCACCGGGACCGACGCGATCCCGCCGTAGCGGCGGTCGCGCTTCTGATAGGCGACGACGGCCTCGAGCAGGTGCTGGCATCGGAAGTCGGGCCACAGCGTATCGGTCACCCAGATCTCGGCGTACGCGATCTGCCACAGGAGGAAGTTGCTGACGCGCATCTCCCCGCTGGTGCGGATGAGGAGGTCGGGGTCGGGCTGGCCCGCGGTGTACAGGAACTCCCCGAAGCGGGCCTCGTCGAGCGACGAGGGCGAGACGCCGCTCTCGATCGCGCGCCGCGCCGCGTCCACGATCTCGGCGCGCCCGCCGTAGTTCAGGGCGATGTTGAAGTGCATGCCGGTGTTGCGGCTCGTCTTGGCCTCGGCCTGCAGCAGCTCGTGGTAGACGTCCGGCGGCAGCTCGCTCGGCCGCCCGACGGCCGTGAACCGGATGTTGTTCGAGAGCAGCGTCTCCAGTTCCAGGCGGAGGTAGCGGCGCAGCAGGCCCATCAGCACGCTGACCTCGGTGGCCGGGCGCTTCCAGTTCTCCACCGAGAACGCGTAGAGCGTGAGCACCTCGAGTCCGAGGCGGGCCGAGGTCTCCACCGTGCTGCGCACGGCGTCGATGCCGGCCCGGTGGCCCTCCACGCGCGGCAGGTGCCGCTGGGCCGCCCACCGTCCGTTGCCGTCCATGATGATGGCCACATGCCGGGGCAGGCGGTCGGGGTTCACCTGCCCGAGGAGCGCCTCCTCGGGGCCGCCGGAGGGGATCCACGCGCGAAGTTGATCGAGTGCCATCGTGGATGACGAGTGAGCCAACCGGCAATGTTACAGCAGGTTAGGTCGGATCGGCCCCTTCGTCGGGGGCGGACGCCGGCCCTGCCGGAGCATCAGGCTCCACTGCGCCGTAGTCCACGCGCCACAAGTGCAGGCCGTGAGCCGGCGCCGTCGGCCCGACCCCGGCCCGGCGGCCCTCGTCCACGGCCCGCGCCAGGGCCTCGGCGGTCAGCCGGCTGCGCCCGATCGCCGCCAGGCTTCCGGCCATCGCCCGCACCTGGTGGCGGAGGAACCCAGAGCCGGACACCTCGAAGCAGATGAGGCGGCCGGGCTGCGCCGTGCCGTCGGTCCATGGCGGGAGGGCGGGTAGCACCTCGACCGTGGAAGTCCAGATGGTGCGCACCGTGGACCGCACGTGGCTGCCGCGGGCGCGGAAGGCCGCGAAGTCGCGCTCCCCGAGGAAGCCACGCGCGGCCTCCTGCATGGCCGACAACGACAACGGCTGGGGCACGTGCCAGGCCACGCGCCTGAGCGCCGGCGCGCCCGTCGGCGCGTGCCAGATGAGATACCGGTAGGTCTTCCCTCGCGCATGGATACGCGCATGGAAGCCCTCGAAGGTCTCCTCGGCCGCCAGCACGCGGACGTCGTCGGGCAGCGACGCGTTGCAGGCACGGACCAGCCGATCCGGTGCGATGGCCGCCGTGAGGCGCACGCTGGCCACCTGGGCCGCGGCATGCACGCCGGCATCGGTCCGGCCGGCGCCCGCCACGTGCACGGGCCGTCCCTCGATCGCCTCGAAGACGCGTTCGAGCTCCCCTTGCACGGTGCGATGGCGCAGCTGGCGCTGCCAGCCCGCGAACTCCGCGCCGTCGTACGCGATGACCAGCCGCAGCGTGCGCGGGCGCGCGGCCATGGCACCAGGGGCTAGCGGCGCGAGCCGGGCTTGGACACGGGCACGCCGTCCTTGCAGAGCGGACACTCGGCCTCGGTGTACGCCGGCACCGTCATCGGGCACAGCCCGGCGAACGGCACGGCCAGGCCGTGGGCGCCGCCGCTGCGGTCCATGATCGCGGCCGCCCCGACCACCGTCGCGCCCGCCGCCTCGGCCACCGCAATCGTCTCGCGGGTGGAGCCCCCGGTCGTCAGCACGTCCTCCACGACCAGCACGCGGTCGTCGGGCGACAGGGAGAAGCCGCGCCGGAGCGCCAGCGCGCCGTCGGTCCGCTCGGCGAAGATGGCGCGCACGCCCAGCGCGCGCCCCACTTCCTGGCCGATCACGATGCCGCCGAGCGCCGGCGACAGCACCACCGTCGGCTGCCAGCCTCGGGCCAGGTCCGCGATGCCGGCCCCCAGCGCCCCGGCGCGGTCCGGGTACTGGAGCACCAGGGCGCACTGGAGATAGCCCGAGCTGTGCAGCCCGGACGAGAGACGGAAGTGGCCCTCGAGCAGGGCCCCGGATTCGCGGAAGTGTCGCAGGACGTCGGCGTCGTTCATCGGGCGGTAGTATAGCTACTGGCCAACGAGCGACTGGTCGGGGAGCCGGCCGCACCGGTGGGTGCGGACGGGTGAACGGCCGAACCCTGCCCCGCGTCGAGTCGTCTATCCAGGAGGCGCGCGAGGGTCCGCGCCGCGCCTGCCGTCGGCAGCGTTCTTGCTCGGCGGGGCCCCAGCCGGCACGTCCGGCCTTCGTCACGGCCATCGGGAGATGCAGCACATGTTCGGGATTCGACGGTCGACACACGGCACGGCGGCAGCGGTCGCCCTCGCCGGCCTGTCCGTTTTCGGGGCGGCGCCTGTTCACGGACAGACACCGGACGCCGCGCCGGCGGCGGAACGCCGGCTGACCATCACCGACGCGGTCGCCCTGGCGCTCGAGCAGAACGTGGACCTGGAGGTCGTGCGCCTCAACCCGCAGGTGCAGGACCTGACCATCGCGCAGACCCGCTCGGCCTGGGCACCCAGCGTGAACTCGTCGTTCCAGGGCCTCAACCAGAACAGCCCGCCCAGCAGCTTCCTGTCGCTGGGCCAGGCCAAGACCACGGACACGAACCAGCGCTACGGCGTCGGCTTCGGCGGGCTGACGCGCTGGGGCGCCAGCTACTCGGCCAACTGGAACAACTCCCGGTTCACGACCAACGGCTTCACCTTCTTCACGCCGCAGTTGAACTCCACGTTCCAGGCCAGCTACACGCAGCCCCTGCTCCGCAACCTCAAGATCGACAACGTCCGGCAGCAGCTGCAGGTGTCGACGAAGAACCGCGAGATCTCCGACGTGCAGGTGGCGCAGACCGTCGCCACCACCACGCGCTCGGTGAAGAACGCCTACTGGGATCTCGTCTTCGCGCGCGACAGCCTCGACGTGCAGCGCCAGTCGCTCGACCTCGCCCAGCGCTCGCTCCGGGAGAACCGCGCGCGCGTGGAGATCGGCACCATGGCCCCGATCGACATCGTCCAGGCCGAGGCCGAGGTGGCCCAGCGCGAGGAAGCCGTGATCGTGGCCGAGGCCGCCATCGAGCGCGCGGAGGATCGTCTGCGCAGCCTGATCTACAACCAGCACGACGCCGCCCAGTGGGCCACGCGCCTGGTCCCCACCGACGGCGCCACCTTCCAGCCCGTGCTGGCCGACATGGATCAGGCCGTGCGGGCCGCGCTCGACCAGCGGACGGACATCCGCACGAGCGTCAAGTCCATCGAGGCCAACGACGTCAGCATCCGCTTCTTCCGCAACCAGCTGCTGCCGGACGTGTCGGCCACGCTGGACTACTCGGCCACCGGGCTGGCCGGCACGCAGCTCATTCGCGACGGCTTCGGCCCGGTGACGGGCCAGAGCGCGCGGCCGTGGAGCGAGGCGCTCAAGGACGTCGTCAAGTCGGACTTCCCCACCTGGACGCTCACCGTCCAGATGCGCTACGACCTGGGATTCAACAACGCGGAGGCCAGCCTGGCGCGCGCCCGGATCCAGCAGTCGCAGGCCGAGAAACAGCTCGAGTCGAGCAAGATCCGCGTGGCCACCGAGGTACGGGACGCCGCCCGGACGGTCACGGCCAACGCCAAGCGCGTGGAGGCCACGCGGGCCTCGCGCGCCCTCGCCGAACGTCGGCTCGAGGCGGAGGAGAAGAAGTTCCAGGCCGGCATGACGACCAACTTCTTCGTCCTGCAGGCACAGCGCGACCTGAACCAGGCCCGTAACAACGAGCTCCAGGCCCTCATCGACCACGTGAAGTCCGTGGTGGACTTCGAGACGGTGCAGGTGGCGCCGCTCAACGGCGGGGCCGGGGTGACCGGCGTGACCACGTCCGGGTTCTCTTCCAACAACACCACCGGCACCCAGCAGCAGCGCCAGTAGCGGAGGCCCCCGGTCCGTCCGCTTCCCGGCCCCCTCGGGGCCGGGTAAGATTCCGCCCGTGCCGAAGCTCTCGGTCACGGTCATCACCCGCGACGAGGCCGCCAACATCGGGGCGGCGCTCGAGTCGGTCGCCTGGGCCGACGAGATCGTGGTGGTGGACTCGGAGAGCACCGACGCCACGGTCGACATCGCGCGGCGCTTCACCCCGCGGGTCGTGGTGAGGCCCTGGCCGGGCTACGTGGATCAGAAGAACCACGCGGCCCGCGAGGCCAGCCACGACTGGATCCTGTCGCTCGACGCCGACGAGCGCGTCACGCCGGCGCTGGCCGACGAGATCCGGGCACTGATGCGCGGCGAGCCGGCGGCCGCAGGGTACCGGCTGCCGCGCGTCGCCTTCCACATGGGCCGCTGGATCCGATCCACGGACTGGTACCCCGACTACCAGCTGCGCCTCTACGACCGCCGGCGTGGACGGTGGACCGGGCGCCTCGTCCACGAGTCCGTGTCGGCGGACGGCCCGGTCGTGGATCTCACGGGGGAACTCCAGCACTACGCCTATCGCGACCTCTCGCACCACCTGCAGACCATGGACCGCTACACGACGCTGGCGGCCCGCCAGATGCAGGACGAGGGGCGGCAGGCCGGCTGGCTGGACCTCGCCGCCCATCCGCCGGCGGCCTTCCTCCGCAACTACGTCCTGCGCGGGGGCTTTCGCGACGGCGTGCCCGGCCTGGTCGTGTCGACCCTCAACGCCACCTACGTGGCCCTGAAGTTCGCGAAGCTCTGGGAACTGTGTTCTCACTCCACATCGACACCGCCCGCACCTGGCGCGGCGGACAACAGCAAGTCCTGCTGACGGTGCTCGGGTTGCGGGAGCGCGGCCACCGGGCCGTGCTCGTCGCGCACCCGGATGGCGTGCTGTTCGACCGCGCGCGCGAGGGCGACGACCTGGTGCCGCTCGCCACGCGGTCGGAGGTGGACCTGGCGTCGGCCTGGCGGCTCGCACGGGTCATCGCCCTGCACAGACCGGCGATCGTGCACGCGCACGACCCGCACGCCGTGGCCATGGCGTCGATGGCGCTGTCATTCGGCGTCGGAGGGGCGGCGCCGACGCTCGTGGCGTCCCGCCGCGTCGACTTCCACCTGCAGCGTCACTCCTTCTCGCGATGGAAGTACCGCCAGGTGGCGTGCTTCATCGCGGCCTCGAACGCCATCGCGGGCGTGCTCGCGCACGACGGCGTGCCGCGCTCGCGGATCGCCGTGGTCCACGACGGCATCGACGTGGACCGGGTGTCGGCCATCCCGGCCGGCGACATCCACGGCGAGTTCTGGTTCCCGCACGGCGCGCCCGTCCTCGTCAACGTCGCGGCCCTCGTCCCGCACAAGGGCCAGAAGTTCCTGATCGACGCCATGGCCCGGGTCAGGCGTCGCGTCGTGGACGCGCAACTGGTCGTCTTCGGGGAGGGCGAGCTCCGGGCCTCGCTGGAGCAGCAGATCCGCGAGCTGGATCTCACGAAGCACGTGGTGCTCGCCGGGTTCCGCGAGGACGTGCTCGCGCTCACGAGGAGCGCCGACCTGTTCGTGATGAGCTCGGTGACCGAGGGCTTCGGCTCCACCCTGCTCGACGCGATGGCCATGGGCCTGGCCGTGGCCGGCACCACGGCCGGCGGCATCCCGGAAGCCGTCGAGGACGGCGTCACCGGCCTGCTGGTGCCCCCGGGCAACGCCGATGCCCTGGCCGACGCGATCGTGCGGCTCCTCGATGACCGGCCGCTGCGCGCCCGCATGGGCGAGGCCGGCCGCCGCCGCGTGCGCGAGCAGTTCGGCGTGGATCGCCTGGTGGAGGGCACGCTGGCGGCGTACCGTGCCTTCCAGGGGGGCGAGACTCCGTGGAAGCCGCGAAGGGGTAGCAACATGGCGAGGTCGAGTGAGCCCCCGCCGGATGAAAGGGCATCAGCGCCGGGCAGGTTGACGCCCGGACGATCCCTTCCTCCGGCTTCGCCAACTGACGCCGTACGAACATCTCCGCCGGACGAAGGGATCATCCGTCCGCCAACCGGCTCGGGCGATGGTGTGGCCCCGGCGCCGAATGTATTCGATCTCGGCCTGTTCCCGGTGTGCCCGGCCACTCACGATCAGGGCCTCCGGTGGCTGTTCGACCTCGCGACCGTGCTCCTGATGCTCGAATGCCGTCCGGGTGACCGAGTGCTCGACCTCGGGGCGGGTTCCGGCTTCTCATCGGAGATGCTGGCCCGGCTTGGATACTCGGTCGTAGCCCTGGACCCCGATCAGCGCGCACTGGAACGCAATCGCCGTCGGCCGTCGTTCGACGCATCGCGGATACAGGGGCGAGTCATGGTCGCCCAAGGGCTGGCGGAACGGCTCCCCTTCGCAGTGGCGGCATTCGACGGCATCCTCGGCATGAACGTGCTGCTTCACGTACCCGACCTTCCGGGTGCCATTCGGGAGATGGCACGTGTCCTCAAGCCCGGCGGCCGGGCCGTGTTCTGCGAACCCGGCCTCGATCACCTCGAGGCTGCCGAGACCAAGCGCGCCCGCAGAGAGTACGGCGAGGACGACCGCCCATTCGATGTCCTGGCTTTCCTTCGTCGCGCGCTGGAGTCTGGGTTCTCCGACGCCATGCTCTCAGCGACGCTGCAGTCGCCACTCCGACTGCTCCCGCTCGCGGAGGTCGAGCTGTTTCGCACCGGCCACCATCCGCGCCCGCACATGACCAACGCGGGCGTACTGGAGGAGCTGCAGCGTCGACACACCTACGCGATGATCGTCCGGGCTGGTCAGAAGCCTCGCACATCGCGGCACCCGGGTCGCTTGCAGGCCCGTCTGACGTCCGCCGCTCCGCCTCACAACGGAACCGCCCGCGCGGGAAGTCGTTTGAGCCTGGTGGTCCATGCGGTGAACAGTGGCGACACCGTGTGGCTCTCCAGCCCGTCACGGTTCGGTGGGTTCGTCACGGTCGGCTGCAAGCTGCTCGGTCGGGATGGCCGGCTTGTCACCGACGCGCTCGGGCGAACGCGCCTGCCTCACGACGTGAGTCCAGGCGAATCCGTGACGGTCGCGGTCGACCTGCCACTGCCCGCGGACCTGGCCGTCGGACGCTACACATTGCTCCTGGACCTCGTAAACGAGCTGGTCTACTGGTTCGCTGACGTTGGCGGCGAGCCAGTCGAGATGGTCATCGAAGTGACGGAATGACGCCCGCGGTCCGCACGCGTCGGCGCGGGGATGCGCCCTTCGTCCGGCGGAGATGATCGTACAGCGTCAGTTGGCGGGCAGTGGCTCGGCGAGACCGAGCCACTGCCTGGGGAAGCCGGAGGAAGGAGGCATCTGCGCGGCGACCGGACCAGCGCGCCACTCGCCGGGCATGCGCCCGGCTAGTCCTGCGCGTCGTAGCGGATGTCGACGACCGTGAGCCGCTCGGGGCCTCGCGGGGTTCGCAGCGTCACGACGTCGTCCACCCGCGCCTTCAGGAGCGCCGTCGCCAGGGGCGAGCGCCAGGACACCCGCTCGGCGCCGGCGTCGAGCTCGTCCACGCCGACGATCGTCACGGTCTTCTCCCCGCCCGACGCCACCTGGTAGGTCACGGTCGCACCGAAGAACACCCGGTCGTGGCGCTTGCCGGCGTTGTCCACCACGAGTGCGGTGTCGAGACGCTTGGAGAGGAAGCGGATGCGGCGGTCCACCTCGCGCAGCTTGCGCTTCCCATACTGGTAGTCGGCGTTCTCGGACCGGTCGCCGTTGGCGGCCGCCCAGGCCACCGTCTCCACGAGCTTCGGGCGGTCCACCTTCCACAGACGGGCGAGCTCCTCGCTCAGCCGCCGGTGCCCGCCCGGCGTGATGTAGTTCTTCACGGGAGGCGCCGCCGAGTCGCTCGCGCTCCCCGTCGTGAGCCCCTTCGGCCGCCGGATGAACCCGCTCTTCACGTCCGCGACCTCCCGGACCGGCGGGGCCGGCAGACGGCGCCCAGCGGGCACTGGGCGCTCGTCCTCGTGGTGCCGAAGCCGCAGGCGCCCATCATCCCCAGGTGGCACATCGAGAAGTCGTAGCGCACGGGGTCGCCAGGATGGAGCTGCCGCAACGTGGTCGTGATGTCCACGGCCATCTTCCAGCCGGGGCTCGTCCGGCGGGTCAGCCCCAGGCAGCGCCCGACGCGGATGATGTGCGTGTCGAGCGGCACGACGAGCTGCGCCGGGGTCACGGCCCGCCACAACCCCAGGTCCACGGCATCGCGCCGGACCACCCATCGGAGGAACAGGTTGAGGCGCTTGCACGCGCCGCCCGACGAGGGGCGCGAGAAGAAGTACGCGACGCCCGGCGTCGGCCGGCGGCGCCCGTAGACGGCGGCCA
The DNA here is from genome assembly GCA_041394705.1 of Vicinamibacterales bacterium. Taxonomy (GTDB): domain Bacteria; phylum Acidobacteriota; class Vicinamibacteria; order Vicinamibacterales; family UBA2999; genus CADEFD01. The sequence continues at coordinate 85,370 of JAWKHS010000015.1, read as the reverse complement.
GGTCGAGCGCCAGCGCGCGTGTGGAGAACGACTCCAGGCCGCCCTCGATCGACGCGGCCGCCGGATCGTGCCCGGCGGCGAAGAAGCCCTCGAGCGATCCGGTCCGCTCGAGCATCTGGTGCAGCAGCCACGCCAGCGCTGCCAGGTCGCGGCTCCGGATCCAGCGATGGCCCAGGCCCTCGAACGCGGTCGCCTGCGCCGGGGTGAACGCGTGGAGGAACGCGGCGGGCGACGGCCCCATGACCGCGAGCACGGCGTCCACCGTCTGCAGCACGCTCTGCACGCGGCCGAACGCCAGCGCCGACGCCAGGAAGGCGACGACCTCCCGATCGGCGGGGTCGGCGAAGCGGCGGACCGTCCAGATCGGGTCGCGCGTGGAATGGACCACGTTGAACCCGTCGTAGAGCCGATCGAGCGCGGGTTTCAGGGCAGAGAGGCCCGGCCGCGCGGGCGGGGCGGACATGGACGGCGTGGCCACGGCGGCGCTACTTGTAGGCGTCGAGGCCGTCCAGCGCGGCCAACGCCCGGAGGACGGTGGCGGCCACGCCGCTCAGGAACCGGGGCGAGATCTTGTCCGCCGTGTCGGTGGGCTGGTGGTAGTCGGCGTGATCCTCCACGCCGAAGTAGACGAACGGAATCCCGGCGGCGTGGAAGGCGCCGTGGTCCGACTGCGTCGTCCAGTCGTCGTGGCCCCCGCCGGTGTCGTGTCCGAACCTGACCGTCACGGGCCCGCCGGCCAGGGCGGCGCGGAGCACGGGGCCGAGGGCGGGCCAGCGTCCGGGCCCGGCCACGTAGATCTCGTTGGCGTCGCTCCGGCTCACCATGTCGAAGTTGACGTCGAGGGCGATGCGGGTGGCCGGGATCGGCGGCGACTGCACGAACGCCCGTGCGCCCTGGAGTCCCTGCTCCTCGGCATCGAAGAAGGCGACGAGCAGCGGATGGTCGAAGGGCTCCCGCCGGCACCGCTCGGCGACGAGGAGCAGCAGCGCCACGCCCGACGCGTTGTCGTCGGCGCCGTGGTAGATGCGGCCGTCCCGCACGCCCAGGTGGTCGTAGTGGGCCGAGACGACGATGGCCGGGGCGTCGGGCCGCCGGCCGGCGCACCGGGCGACCAGGTTGACGCCCGACACGGACGCGCCGGCCTTCGTCGTGAACGCGAAGGGCGCCTCGAATCCGGACGGGCCGGCGGCAGGAATCCCGAGGGCCGTCAGGCGCGACTCGATGTAGGCACGCGCCGATCTGCCACCCTCCGACCCGGCCGCCCGGCCGGCCATGTCGTCGGCGGACAGCCGCGTGATCGTGGCCAGCATGGCGATGCCGTCCGCCGGGTTCGCGTCGACCGGCCGCGGGGCCTGGCCGGCGTACGGGGCGGCGGCGCCGCACAGCAGGCCCGCCAGGGCGAGGGCGGCACGGCGGGTCGCGGGCGTCGCAGAGAAGGGCATACGCGTACCGAAGTGGTCAGAATCCGCTGGCGACCACATAGAATGTGGGCGCCGCTGGTGGAGCGACGGTTCGTCGACGACGATTGTTGATCCTAGCAGCGGGCGCGCAAGGCAGCGAAGGAAGGCGTGTCGTTCATGGTGGTAGGGGTTCCGAAGGAAAGCTGGCCGGGCGAGCGGCGGGTCGCGGCGACGCCGGAGACCGTCACGAAGCTCGTGGGGATGGGGTTCGACGTGCAGGTGGAGTCGCAGGCGGGCCTGCTGGCCGCCTTTGCCGACGACGCCTACGTCAAGGCGGGGGCCACGGTGGTCCCGGACGCGGCGGCGCTCTGGGGCGGCGCCGACATCCTGCTCAAGGTGCAGCCGCCCTCGCCAGGTGAGGTGGACCGGCTGAAGCCAGGGGCGCTGCTCATCAGCTTCCTGTGGCCGGGCAAGAACACCGACATCGTGGACCGGCTGGCGGCGCGCAAGGTCGACGCCATCGCCATGGACCAGGTGCCCCGGATCACCCGCGCCCAGAAGATGGACGCCCTGTCGTCGATGGCCAACATCGCCGGCTACCGCGCGGTCGTGGAGGCGGCCGGCTTCTACGGGCGGTTCTTCACCGGCCAGATGACGGCCGCCGGCAAGGTGCCGGCCGCGAAGGTCCTGGTCATCGGGGCCGGCGTCGCCGGCCTCGCGGCCATCGGCGCGGCCCGCGGCCTGGGCGCCATCGTGCGCGCGTTCGACACGCGGGCGGCGGTGAAGGACCAGGTCAAGAGCATGGGCGCCGAGTTCATCGAGCTCGACGTCGAGGAGGCCGGCGAGGGCGCCGGCGGCTACGCGAAGGAGATGAGCCCGGCCTTCATCAAGGCCGAGATGGAGATGTTCGCCGCCCAGGCGAAGGACGTCGACATCATCGTCACGACGGCGCTCATCCCCAACAAGCCGGCGCCGAAGCTCATCACCGACGAGATGGTCCGGTCGATGAAGCGCGGCTCGGTCATCGTCGACCTGGCGGCCGAGAACGGCGGCAACTGCGAGTGCACGGTGCCGGGCCAGGTCGTGGACGCGCACGGCGTGCACGTCATCGGCTACACCGACCTCCCGAGCCGCCTCGCGCCGACCGCCAGCTTCCTCTACGGCAACAACCTCGTGCACCTGCTCACGGACATGGGCGGGGCCAAGAACTACCGGATCGACGAGAACGACGAGGTCGTGCGGGGCGCCCTGGTGCTGCGCAACGGCCAGCTGATGTGGCCGCCGCCGAAGAAGGAGGCGCCGAAGGCGCAAGCCGCCGCGCCGAAGCCGCCGCAGGCGGCGAAGGCGGGCCATGGGCACGGCGCCGCGGAGGCCCCGGCCGGGGGCACGGGGTCGGCCGTCGCGGCGCTCGTCGCCGCGGTGCTGCTCACGGGCCTGGGCCTCACGGCCCCCAGCGAGTTCCTGGCACACTTCACGGTCTTCGCGCTGGCCTGCGTCATCGGCTGGCAGGTGATCTGGAACGTGACGCCCGCCCTGCACACGCCCCTCATGAGCGTCACCAACGCCATCAGCGGCATCATCCTCGTGGGCGGCATGCTGCAGATCACGGGGCCGACCGGGTCGCTCATGACGGTCCTGGGCGCGAGCGCGATTCTCCTCGCCACGATCAACATCGTCGGCGGTTTCATGGTCACGCAGCGCATGCTGCGGATGTTCCGCCGCTAGGGCTGTCGAGGACCGGTCGTGCCTGAAACCCTCATTACCGTTGCGTACCTCGTCGCGGGCATCCTCTTCATCCTGAGCCTGAGCGGCCTGTCCGCGCAGGTCACGGCGGCCCGCGGCAACCTCTACGGCATCGCCGGCATGATCATCGCCGCGGTCGCCACGGCGCTCAGCCCGCGGGCGGGCGGCTATCCGGTGCTCGCCGGCGCGATGGCCGTCGGCACCGCGATCGGAGCCACGCTCGCCGCGCGCGTCGAGATGACCTCGATGCCGCAGCTGGTCGCGATCCTCCACAGCTTCGTCGGCGCCGCCGCGGTGCTCGTCGGCCTCGGCGGCACGCTGGACCCGATGGCCGTGCACGAGGGCGTGGCCGCCACGATCCACTACATCGAGACCTTCGTCGGCGTGTTCGTCGGCGCCGTCACCTTCACCGGGTCGGTCGTCGCCTTCGGCAAGCTGCAGGGCCTCATCGGCAGCAAGCCGCTCCTGCTGCCCGGCCGCCATCTGTTGAACCTGGCCATGGTGGGCACCTGCCTCTGGTTCGGCTCGCAGTTCCTGGGCCACCCCACGCTCACGCCCCTGCTGCTCACGACCGCCGTCGCCGGCGTGCTCGGCGTGCACCTGGTGATGGCCATCGGCGGCGCGGACATGCCCGTCGTCGTGTCGATGCTGAACAGCTACTCGGGATGGGCCGCGGCGGCCGCCGGGTTCATGCTGAACAACGACCTGCTCATCATCACGGGCGCGCTCGTGGGCTCGAGCGGCGCGATCCTCAGCTACATCATGTGCAAGGCGATGAACCGCTCGTTCCTGAGCGTCATCTTCGGCGGGTTCGGCGCCGAGGAAGGGGCGGCCCCGGCCAAGGGCAGCGGCGAGCCGCAGGGCGAGGTCAAGAGCGTCACGGCCAAGGAGACGGCCGACATCCTCCAGGAAGCCAAGAACGTGGTGATCGTGCCGGGTTACGGTATGGCCGTCGCGCAGGCCCAGTACCCGCTGTACGAGGTCACCAAGATCCTGCGCGACAAGGGCGCCAACGTGCGCTTCGCCATCCACCCGGTGGCCGGCCGCCTGCCCGGCCACATGAACGTCCTGCTGGCCGAAGCCAAGGTGCCGTACGACATCGTCCTCGAGATGGAGGAGATCAACGACGACTTCCCCGAGACCGACGCGGTCCTGGTGATCGGCGCCAACGACATCGTGAACCCCGGCGCGCTCGACGACACGTCGAGCCCCATCTACGGCATGCCGGTGCTGGAGGTGTGGAAGGCCAAGGTCTGCATCGTGATGAAGCGCGGCATGGCCAGCGGCTACGCCGGCGTCGAGAACCCGCTGTTCTTCCTCGACAACACGCGCATGCTCTTCGGCGACGCGAAGAAGATGGTGGACGCGGTGCTGGCGGACCTCCGCTAGGGCGCGAGCGTCCGCCGCGCCTGGAGGGACCGTCGTGCTGTATGCCGTCCTGCTCGCCCTCCTGAACCCGCTGTCGGCGGCCCTCGGCCTCGGGCTCGCGTCACGGCTGGTCCGGCGCCGGCCGCTCCGGCGCGGTCTCGCCGCGGCGGCCCTCACGGTGGTGCTCCTCGGCAGCAACGGCTGGGTGGCGACGGCCATCATCCGCGGACTCGAGCTGCAGTACCTGCCTCCGGACGGGTCGGTGAAGGCCCAGGCCATCGTCGTCCTGAGCGGGGGCGAGCGGATGCCCTTCTGGCCCCGCCCGTCGCTCGACCTGAACGACGCGGGCGATCGCCTGATCTACGGGGCGCTGCTCTACCGGCACGGCGCCGCGCCGCGTGTCATCTGCACGGGCGCCGGTATCGCCAGGAACATGGCGGCGTTCCTCGTGGACCTCGGCCTGCCGCGCGAAGCGGTCACGAGCGAGACCGCCTCGTTCGACACCCACGACCACGCGGTCAACCTCTGCCCCCTGCTGAAGGGCGACGGCATCTCGCGCATCCTCCTCGTCACCTCCGCCACGCACATGCCACGCGCGATGGGGGTCTTCCGGAAGGCCTGCCCCGATCTCACCGTCGTCCCGGCGCCCACCGACTACCGCCGGCCCGTGAATCCGGACGACCGCTGGCCCGGCCAGGCCATCACGTTCCTGCCGTCCGTGTACGCCCTGGCCGGCATCACCGAGGCCATGCACGAATACGTCGGCTACGCGTACTACCGGCTGCGAGGCTGGCTCTGACGCGCCCTGCGGCGGGCGGCACGACCGGGCGAGGACTAGCAGCCCGGACCGCAGTGCCTGGCCGCGAGCTTCGTGAGCGACAGGTGCGACCGGAACGTCGTCGGGCCGCCGAGCGCGCGTTCGATCTGGGCCGGGCGGATCTTCAGGACGCTCATCTTCGTCTGGATCAGCCAGTAGACCTCGCGGCCGGCCGCCTCGAAGCGGTACTGCTCCGTGTTCAGGGCGGCCAGCCGCACGCGGGCCGCCTCGTCGAGCGGGCCCTTCAGGAAGCCGATGTGCAGCGAGCCATCTGGCGCCACGCGCCGCCCCGGAAACGCCGGCCGGTCGATGACGCCAAGGACCTCCGACGGCGAACGCACGAACGTGGGCACGTCGTAGCCGAGAGCGTCGGCGAGGCGTGCCTCGATCGCACGCTCGAGCGGCGCCGTCGCCCGCGCCTTCGCCGAGAAGGCCACGTTGCCGCTCTGGATGAACGTCTGGACGTCGTCGAAACCCGAGCGTTCGAAGAGGGCCCTGAGCGCGTCCATCTTCACGACGCGTCCACCGACGTTCACGGCCCGCAGGAAGGCGATGTATCGCGGCATGGCGGAGAGCCCGGCGACGGGCGTCCGGCTCGGCATGGCACCCTTGCGCGCCGCCCCGGTCGGGGCAGTGTAGCGCGCGCGGGCCGCGAGTAGAATGGCGCCCTCTGGAGGTTCCCATGCCGCGCACGCCCTTCGTCCTCGCCGCCGTGGCCGCCCTGTTGCCTTCGCTGGCGGCGGCGCAGGCCGGCTCGCCGCCGGCGCCGCGCTCGCCCTGGCACGCGCCGGACGGCGTGACGATCGACGAGGCGGGCGATCCGCAGTACTCGACCTTCTCGCTGTGCGCGATCGACCCGGCCACCGGCCAGTCCGGCGCAGCCGTGACCACGCGCGTGCCGTTCGTGGGCCGCGCCGTGCCGTGGGTGCGGGCGGGCGTCGGTGCGGTGTGCACCCAGGCGTCGACGGTGGTCGAGTACGGCGTGCGCGGACTGGACCTGATGGCGAAGGGCGTCGAGCCCCGCGACGCGGTCGCCCAGTTGCTGGCCGACGACAGCGGGCGCGAGTCGCGGCAGCTCGGCATGATCGACATGCAGGGCCGGGCCGCCGCGCACACGGGCAAGAACAACAACGCCTGGGCGGGCTCCCGTCAGGGGAAGAACTACACGGTGCAGGCCAACATCATGGTGGGGCCCGAAGTGGTGGAGGCCGTGGCCACGGTGTTCGAGGCGACCGAGGGCACGGGCATTCCGCTGGCAGAGCGGATGATCCTGGCGCTCGAAGCCGGCCAGGCCAAGGGCGGCGACAGCCGCTGGGGCAATCTCCAGTCGGCGGCCATCCGCGTGGCCGACCCCAACGATCCGGGGCGCGGGAACGACTTCATCACCCTGGCCATCGAGGTGGGCGAGCATCCCACGCCCGTCGCGGAGATGAAGCGCATCTACTACACGACCCAGCGCCGGCTCGGCTACCGGTCCTTCTCGCAGGTCGAGGGGCCGGACGTCGTGGAACTGAAGCGAATGCTGCACGCGCTCGGGTACTGGCGCCCTTCACTGGCCGCGTTCCCGGAGACGCCGGCCGTGCCCAACACACGCGCGATGCAGGAGCTCCGGCGGAGCGATCCCGCGAGGTTCGACGCGATGCAGGCCGAGGCGCGACGGGCGGCCGCCACCTTCGCGCGCGAGTTCTCCCAGTACGACGCCGAGGCGGTCGCCGCCGTCGACAAGTTCCGGGCCGACCGGAAGCTCGCCTACAGCGGGAATCCCCCGGGGCTGGTCGACGATCGGCTCGTCGCCGCCCTGAGGGCCGCGTACGCGGAGAAGCAGAAAGGCACCCCGCGCTGACGGCCGACGTGGCCGGAGGCGGCGGGGCGGGAGCGGGAGGCGCCGGGCCGACCGCCGGACCGGCACGAATTGGCAGCCGGTCCTGACGGCGGGCGTCGACGTCCGGTTTCTTGAACAGCCCCGCGGGCCTTCCAGCCCGTCAGTTCCAGGACGCGGCTTGCCCGCCCCGACGGCGGGACGGCCCGACGGGACGCCGTTCCGTCGTGAATTTCGGGGAAGTTTCCCGTTTCTTCCCTGGCAAATGCGCGCCGCCGCGCGCCCGGGTGCGCGGCGAGGCGAGCGGGACTGAAACGGCATGAGACGTGCCTACGGCTCGGGCGGCATGCGTGCGGCACCCCCTGCGCTCCTGGTCGCGCTCTCGCTCGTCACGGCGGGCGCGTGGGCCTTTCCGGTGCCGTGGCTGAATGGCGGCGCCGCTTGGGTGGCCGTCCCGATGGCCGGCGCCGGACCGCACGTGGCACCCCAGCCGCCGGCGTCCCTCACCGTCACCAGCGTCATGGGCCGGTCGGTCTCCCTGACCTGGACGCCGCCGGCCGGCGGGCCCAGCCCCACCGGCTACCTAGTCCAGGGCGGTTTCCATCCCGGCGAGGTGCTCGGCAGCCTGCCCACAGGCGTCATCACGGGCCTGACGCTCGACGCGCCGCCGGCCGTCGTGTACCTCCGGGTCCTCGCCGTTGCCGGTTCCGAGCTGAGCGGCCCGTCGCCGGAGGTCCGGGTGGTCGTCGGCGAGTTCGAGCCGCCGTCGGCGCCAGCCGGCCTCCAGGGCCTGGCGGACGGCACGTCGGTCACACTGGCCTGGACGAACACCTATTTGGGCGGCACCCCGGCCCGGCTCTGGCTGGACGTGAGCGGCGCCGCCACGACACGGGTGCCGCTCGGCGTCGTGAACAGCTTCATGGTGGGGGACGTTCCGCTCGGGACGTACACCCTGCGGGTCGTCGCCGAGAACGCGGCCGGCAGCAGCGCCCCGTCGAACCCGGTGACGATTGCCGTCCCCTCGGCGTGCACGGCCGCGCCCGGGCCGCCGCGGAACCTGCGCTCGACCCGGTCGGGCGCCTCGCTGGTCATCGAGTGGGATCCGCCGGCCACCGGCGAACTGGCCACGAGCTACACCCTGCTCGTCTCGGGCAGCATCGTGGCCAGCGTGGACACGACCGCCCGCCAGGTGTCGGGCCCGGTGCCGCCCGGGACCTACGTCATCCAGGTGGTCGCCAGGAACGCGGCCAGGAGCGGCGTCGATGCCGTCCGTTGCGCCTGACGACGGTGGTCCGCGAGGGCCCGACCCACGTCGTCCACTTCCCGCCGGTGCCGGGAGTCAGCGGCTACCGGGTCTTCTGGTCGACGTCACAGGACCCTGATATCGTCTGGTCCGGGACGAGCGTCGCCGAGACATCGGGCAGCCCCCGTCACCCTGCTGGCGCAGAATCCCGATGTTCCCGTCTACTACCGCGTCACTGGCGCATACGGGCCTCGTCTCCGGCCCCGGCGGCCCCACCGCGCTCGCGCCGGCGTTCGACGTGACCGACACCGGGCAGTGGTCCATGGCGGTCACCGCGGCGCTGGCCGACATCGACGGCGACGGATGCCTCGACCTGGTCGGGGGCTGGGGCCGGTGCGACGGCACGTTCGACCTGTACGACCCGGCGGCGAGCGTCGGTCTCCAGGCGCTCATCATCGATCCGATGAAGGCTCGCGACTCCTGATCGCGGACTTCACGGGCGACGGCATCCTGGACATCTTCACGGACGTCTACACACGGGCGGACGACACGACTGTCCGTGACGCTGCACGTCGGCAACGGGAACCGGACGTTCACCGAGGACCAGGCCTTCGCGCCCTTCGAGCCCGCGGATTCCGGCGCGAGACGGCTCGCCGCCGAGACTTCGACAACGACGGAGACTTCGACATCTTCGTCCCAAAAGCATGGCCCACCTCGACGACGGGGGCCGGAACCCGCTGCTGCAGAACGACGGCACGGGACACTTCGTGGAAGGGCGTCGCCGCCGGCGTGGACGCGAACGACCACACGATTCCCGGCGGCGCCCAGGCCCTGGACTTCGACGGCGACGTGATCGACATCGCGGTCGACTCCTACATCTACCGGAACGGCGGCGATGGCACGTTCTGACATCGGTCCCTCGATGTCGTATCCGATCCGGTTCGACGAGGGCATGCGGCTCCTCGACGTGGACCTCGACGGGGACTTCGACCTCGTCCACCACGACGCGTTCGAGACGCGGCTGTTCGTCAACAACGGCGGCACGTTCGATCAGGGCACCGTCATCGATGGCCTCCCCGACGGCTCGACGTACGGCTTCGGCATGAACGTCTGCGACTTCAACGGCGACGGCTTCGAGGACGTGGTCGTCGCGCACAACGACTCGGCGCCTGGAACCGGACTGCCGCGCCTGCTGGTCAACGTCGGGGGCCGGTTCGTGCGATCGGATCTCCCCGCGTTCGCACCCTTCTACAACGACCTGAAGGCGTGCGCGGACCTGGACGGCTCCGGACTGCCCGACATCGTCAGCCGGATCGCCAGGGGCACGGCGGACTTCCGCCGTCTCATGACCCGCGGCGTGCCGGCCGGCACGATCACGGTGCGGGTCGAGGGCGCGCTGGCCAGGCCAGTCCAGCAGGGCCGGCAGGTCCGCGTCCGGCCGCTGGCCCAGCCGCTGGCGACGCTCCTGCGCGTGGTCGAGGGCGGCTCGGGCTACATGTCGCAGAACGGCTACGACCTGTCCGTGCCCACGCCGTGGGCGGGCGACCACGAGGTGGCCGTGCGGTTCAAGACCGGGTGGGTCACGACCACGGCGCGTCCCGGCGACATCCTCACGATCCGCGAGGACGGCACCATTCTGGCGGGCCTCCAGTAGCGCGGGCGGGGCCCGCGCTCCAGCCGGGCGGACCCGGACCGCCGCTACTTGAAGAGGCTCTTGGGCAGCTTGACGTGGACGCCCATCGTGGGTCGGTCCACGAGCTGCGTGACCGCGACGTCGCCCGCCACGCTCACCAGCTGGTAGGCCTGGTGCCTCGTGAGGCCGCGCGTGCGCGCCAGGAAGTCGATCATCTCCTGGATGGCGATGCGCGTGGCCTGGGCCAGGTCCGGGTCGGTGCCCATGCTGATGTAGTGGGTGGGCGTCTCGGCCCGCGGCCACTCGAGCCGTTCGCCCTTGCGCACGGTGAGCTGGAGCCGTCCGCGCAGCGACGTCTCGATGGCGGTCTGGTCCACTTCCCCGTCGCCCTGCGCGGCGTGGCCGTCGCCCACCGCGAAGAGCGCGCCGGGCACGAACACGGGCACGAAGAGCGTGGCGCCCGCGGTCAGCTCCTTGTTGTCCATGTTGCCGGCCATGCGGCTCGGGGGATTGCTGCTCATGCGGCCGACGGCGCTGGGCGGCGCGACGCCCATGCTGCCGAAGAAGGGCTTCAGCGGCACCACGATGCCCGGGAAGAACTCGGCCGTCATCGCCTGCCTGTCGAGGGCCACCAGCTTCTGCCCCACCGCGCGATCGCAGTTCTCGGGCACGAACCCGGCGCAGCCGTTGTAGCCGTAGTCGAGTGGCAGGTCGATCGACAGGATCTTCACTTCCAGGACGTCGCCCGGCTCGGCGCCCTCGACGTAGATGGGGCCGGTCAGGATGTGCCCGCCGGGACCGCGCCGATCGCCGGTCACCTCCGTGACGATCCGGCGCAGTGACGCCTGCACCTTCTCTGGCGGCAGGCCCATGCGCTCGAGCCCGGCCGGGCTGTTGGTGAGCAGGGTGTCCACGTCCACGATGTCGCCCGACGCGACGCGCAGCACGGGCGGCGCGTCGGCCCAGTAGTAGCCGTAGGCCACGGTAGACGGCGTCGCCTCCAGGCGATGCGTGCGAGGCGCCTGGGCCGAGGGGAGCGCGGAGGCCAGCACGGCGGCCGCCGCGACGGCGAGGAGCCGGAGTTGCAGGAGCGCGCGCATCACCGCCTACCGTTCTCCCGTGACGTCGAGCGCCTCGGGCCTGCTGAACCGCCGGAAGAAGCTGCCCTCCCGCCACGCCGGCTTCACGTCGCGGTTCGCCACCCGCACCGACAGCGCGCCGACCAGGCGGGTGAAGTCCGCCGCCGCGCCGCGGTCGATCGGCTGATCGAGGTCGTCCGAGGGCGCGTGATAGCGGCGCCTGGTCCACTCGGCCGCGGTGGCCGCCTCCGGCGAGTCCGGCTCGTAGCCCACCTTCATGGCCAGCGCCGGCACGCCCTGGCGGATGAAGCTGTACTGGTCGCTCCGGATGAACCGGTTGCGCTGGGGTTCGGGATCCGGCTGCACGGCAACCGTCATCGATTGGCTCACGGCCCGCACGTCGTCACCGAGGTCGGACTCGTCCAGGCCGAGCACCATCAGCGTCTTCAGCGGGAACAGCGGCAGGAACATGTCCATGTTGATGTTCGCGACGAGGCGGTCGGCGGGCACGGTCGGATGCAGCGCGAAGTACCGGGAGCCGAGCAGGCCCTTCTCCTCGGCCGTCACGGCGACGAACAGCACCGACCGCCTGGGACGCGCCTCGGCGACGGCCCGGGCCGCTTCGAGGAGCGTCGCGACACCTGACGCGTTGTCCATGGCGCCGTTGTAGATCGGGTCGCCGTCGATGGGCGCGCCGATGCCGACGTGGTCGAGGTGGGCCGTCAGCACCACGAACTCGCCGGCCAGCGCGGGATCGCTGCCGCGCACGACACCGGCGACGTTCTGCGATTCCACGATCTGCGTCTCGACCGCGACGGCGGCGCGTACCGATTGCGGCAGCGGGAAGTGCGGCAGCGCCCCGCCGGCGTCCGCGATCTCGAGCATCTCGGCGAACGTGTGGCCGGATCCCTCGAACAGCCGCTCGGCGCTCGCGGGATTGAAGGCCGCCGACAGCTGCTGTCCGGCGGTCTCGTCGAGCGAAGGATCGGCGAGCGCCATCGCCGGGTTCAGGCGGTTCGGCGCGGACCGCTCCCACGGCACGTCCATGCTCTTCGGGTTGGCGATCGAGATGGTGCCGACCGCGCCGAGCCGCTTGAGCACCGCCCAGCGTTCGGCCGCCGACTGGTAGTGCGCGCTGAGCGCGCCCGGCACCGACCGCGGGCTGCCGGACAGGTAGACGACGACCTTCCCGGCCACGTCCAGCCCGGCGAAGTCGTCGTGCTGCGCTTCGGGCACGACCAGCCCGTGTCCGGCGAAGACCAGCGGCGCCTGCACGGCCGGCGCCGGGTCGATCCGCATGCTGAAGGTGGCCTCGGCGCCCAGCTCGACCGGCGCCACCCGCCCGCGCCGGACGAGGGCGAGGCTGGATTGCGACTCGTCGATCCGCCGCGATCGAAAGGTCACGGGCTGCAGGAAGCCGTTGACGCCGGCCGGCTCGATGCCGGCGCGCGCGAACTGGTCGGCGACGTAGTTGGCGGCCTTGCGGTGTTCGGGGCTGCCGGTCTCGCGGCCGCGCATGTCGTCGCTGGCCAGGAAGGACACGTGGGCAAACCACCCGGCCGCGGCGGCTTCGGCGGCGACGGGAGCGGAGGACGCCGGCGGCTGGGCGCAGCTCGTGCCCACGAGCAGGGCGGCGGCCAGCAGGGGCATGGGGACGCGACGGGGCATGACGAGGCTCCTGGACGGCGGGGCGACGACGGCCATCGCGTGGGCGCGCCCTTTAGCGTGCGTGATCGGACTGCAGGTGCTCGCGCAGGACGTCCCGGCCGAAGTCGCCCTGGAAGTCCCGCCACACCGCGTGGACGTGGTTCGCGTCGTTCTGCGTGTTGTCGTACTCGATGAGGAAGGTCGGCCCCTGCACGCGGTAGTAGTGCTTGGCGCCCTTGTCGGTCGGCCCCGCCCAGGCGAAGGTGATCCGATCCAGGCCGGCGCCCGCCAGCCGCTCCCGTCGCGCGGCCGCGATGTCGTCGGCCATGAGGCCGGTGTAGGCGTCGATGAGGCGCATCACGGCGGTCCGCTGGGCCTGGGTCATCTCGGCCAGCGTGAGCCCGGGCGGCGTCTGCGGGCCGATGTCGTTCTTGTTCCCGGACACGATGTCGCCCGGCGCGGTGGTGGACACGACGGCAATCGCGCGCTGGTGGTCGCTCAGGCCGTCCACGGCCTGGCGGCCCAGGTCCTCGAGCGGCGCGAGCACGCGCAGCCCGCGCTGCGGACCGGCCGTCACCTCCGCCGGATTCGAGCCCGTGAACGTGGGCGAGCTCGCCGTGACCCGGCCGTCCCTGACGGCGAAATGCAGGGAGAGGTGATGGCCCTCGACGCGCCAGCCCCAGACGCCGGACGTCCCCGGCGTGCCGAACACCGTGAACTGGTAGTCGAGGGGCGATCGGGCGAAGCGCGGGCTGCGCTCGATGTCGCGGAGGACGTCCTCCAACTGGATGATGGCCGTCGCCGTCGCGTACCCGCGCTGGCTCAGGCCCGTCCTCAACAGCGTGTGCGCCTTCGCGCGCTGATCCGCCGACATCGTCCGGAACGCGATCCCCTTGCGATGGAACATCTCGTTCGGGATGAAGTGCCAGCGCTGGCGCTCTTCCGCGTCGTACGGGAACACGGCCTGCTGCCGCTGCTCGGCCGACAGGGCGGCGAGGAAGGTGCCGGCCGCGCGAGCCATCTCGGCGCCGGATCGCTGGGCGGCATGGAGCGCCACCAGCTGTCCGGCGGCCGCCAGCCCCACCGCCACGGCCACGCGACACGCCATCTTGTTCACCATGCCCACCCCACCCGCGCCAGCGTCCGAGTATAGGACGGCGCCCTCAGCCCAGGCCGATCGAGACGTACTTCAGGTCGAGGAACTCCTCGATGCCCCACTTGCCGCCTTCGCGGCCGATGCCCGAGGCCTTGACGCCGCCGAACGGCGCCTGCGGCGTGGACGGCACGCCGTCGTTCACGCCGACGATCCCGAAGTCGAGCGCCTCGGACACGCGGAAGGCGCGGCTCAGGTCGCGTGTCCACAGGTAGGCCGCCAGGCCGAACGGCGTGCCGTTCGCGGCCGCCACCGCCTCGGCGTCCCGCTCGAACCTGATGAGCGGCGCCACCGGGCCGAACGTCTCCTCCTCGAGGATGCGCATGCCGGGCGTCACGCCCGCCAGCACGGTGGGGCTGAAGTAGAGGCCGTCGCGCGGCTGTCCGCCGGCCAGCGCCGTCGCGCCCTTGGCCAGGGCGTCGGCCACGTGCGCCGAGACCTTGTCGTGTCCCTGGCGATCGACGAGCGGCCCCACGTGGGTCGCCGGATCGGCCGGGTCGCCCACGCGCAGGTCCGTGACGACCGCCGCCAGCCGGCCGGCGAAGTCGTCGTAGATGCCCGCCTGGACGAAGATGCGGTTGGCGCACACGCACGTCTGGCCGGTGTTGCGGAACTTCGAGGCCGTCACCTCACGCACGGCCGCCTCCAGGTCTGCGTCGTCGAAGACCAGGAACGGCGCGTGGCCGCCGAGTTCGAGCGACACGCGCTTCACCGTGCGCGCGGCCTGGGCGGCCAGCAGCACGCCCACCTCCGTGCTGCCCGTGAAGGTCAGCTTCCGGATGGCGGGGTCGTCGAAGAACACGGCGGACACGGCGGCCGGGTCCGCGGTGGTGAGCACCTGGAAGGCCTCGGGCGGCCCGCCCGCGTCCCGCCACAGCTCCTCCAGCCGCAGGGCGGTCAACGGCGACTGTTCGGCCGGCTTCAGCACCACCGTGCAGCCCGCCGCCAGGGCGGGCGCGGCCTTTCGCGTCACCATGGCCGCCGGGAAGTTCCAGGGCGTCACGGCGTACACGGGGCCGACGGGCTGCGGCCTGACGAACAGCCGCTTGTGCGCGAACTGGCTGGGGATCGTCTCGCCGTAGACGCGCTTGGCTTCCTCGGCGTACCACTCGACGAACGCCGCGGCGTACTTCACTTCGCCCCGCGACTCGGTGATGGGCTTCCCCATCTCGTCGGTCATGAGCCGCGCCAGCCGGTCCTCGTCCTGCAGCATGAGCGCGAACCAGCGGCGGAGGATGGCCGAGCGGTCGTAGGCGGTGCGATCCCGCCAGGCGGGGAACGCCTCGACGGCCCGCCGCGCGGCGGCGCGCGCCTCCGCCGCGCCGGCGTTGGGCACGCTCTGGACGCGCGTGCCGGTGGCGGGATTCTGGACGTCGAACGTCGGGCTCATGCACACACCTCGCGGCGCGCGACGGCCGCGCGCCAGACGCGCGGCGGCCGACGGCTCCAGAGACGTTAGCAGAAAAAACGCGCACCCTGCGGCCGCGCGGGCGTCAACCGTCGAGCCGCGGCACGAAATGGCGCCCCGCGAGGCGAAAGTGGCTGCGCTAGAATCGAAGTCCGTTGACCGCGATCCTGGGCCTTTCGGCCTTCTACCACGACAGCGCGGCCTGCCTGGTCGTCGACGGCGACATCGTCGCGGCCGCGCAGGAAGAGCGGTTCACCCGCAGGAAGCACGATCCGGACTTTCCGTCCCACGCGGTCGACTACTGCCTGCGCGCGGGCGGCCTCGACCGCTCGGCCCTCGACTACGTCGTCTTCTACGAGAAGCCGATCCGCAAGTTCGAACGCCTGCTCGAGACCTACTTCTCGTACGCGCCGTCCGGCCTGCGCAGCTTCACGACCGCGATGCCCGTGTGGCTGCGCGAGAAGGCCCGCCAGGGCGCCGTCATTCGCGAGGCCCTCGGCGACGACGTCAAGGCGCCGCTCGTCTTCACCGATCACCACGAGAGCCACGCGGCCAGCGCGTTCCTGCCGAGTCCCTACGAGGAGGCCGCCATCCTCACGCTGGACGGCGTGGGCGAGTGGAGCACGACCACCGTCGGCGTCGGACGCGGCCGGTCGATCGAGCTCCTCCGGCAGATCCAGTTCCCGCACTCCCTCGGCCTGCTCTACTCGGCCTTCACCTACTACTGCGGCTTCAAGGTGAACAGCGGCGAGTACAAGCTGATGGGCCTGGCCCCGTACGGCACGCCGAAGTATCAAGCCGCCATCCTCGAGCACCTGATCGACGTCAAGGACGACGGCAGCTTCTGGCTCGACATGCAGTACTTCAACTACTGCCAGGGCCTGACGATGACGGGCCCGAAGTTCCACGCGCTCTTCGGCGGGCCGCCGCGCGATCCGGAGTCCACGCTCGAGCAGCGGCACATGGACCTGGCGGCGAGCATCCAGGCCGTGACCGAGGACGTCATGCTGAAGATCGCGCACGACGTGCACCGGCTGACCGGCATGAAGCACCTCACGCTCGCCGGCGGCGTCGCCCTGAACTGTGTCGGCAACGGGCGGCTGCTGCGCGAGGGGCCGTTCGAGGACATCTGGGTGCAGCCGGCGGCCGGCGACGCGGGTGGGGCGCTCGGGGCGGCCATGTTCGCGTGGCACCAGCTCCTGGAGAAGCCCCGCACGCGCCGCGGCGCGGACGTGCAGAAGGGCAGCCTGCTCGGCCCGGCCTTCAGCAGCGACGAGGTCCGCACGCGCCTCGACGCGCTCGGCGCCGTCTACCACCGCGCGCCCTCGGAGACCGCGCTCGTGGAGCGCGTGGTCGAACTGCTCTCCCAGGAAAAGGTCGTGGGCTGGTTCCAGGGCCGCATGGAGTTCGGTCCGCGCGCGCTCGGCGCCCGCAGCATCCTCGGCGATCCCCGATCGCCGAAGATGCAGGCCACGATGAACCTCAAGATCAAGTTCCGCGAGAGCTTCCGTCCCTTCGCGCCGATCGTGCTGAAGGACGAGGCGCACAAGTGGTTCGCCCTGGACCCGCGGCACGAGAGCCCCTACATGCTGATCGTGGCCCCCGTCCGCGACGAGCATCGCGTGGCGGTCACCGACGCCGAGCGGGCCACGATGGCGTCCGACCCCGACCTGCGCAACCGCCTGAACATCCCGCGGTCGAGCATCCCCGCCGTGACGCACGTGGACTACAGCGCCAGGCTCCAGACCGTGGACCGCGACCGCCACCCGCGGCTCACCGCCCTGCTCGAAGGCTTCGCGGCGAAGACGGGGTGCCCGGTGCTGGTCAACACGAGCTTCAACGTGCGCGGCGAGCCCATCGTCTGCACGCCCGAAGACGCGTATCGCTGCTTCCTGGGCACCGAGATGGACGTCCTGGTGCTCGACGACTGCATCCTGCTGAAGGAGGACGTCCCGCACGGCGCGGACGCGGCCGCCCGGCAGGCGTATCTCTCGAAGTTCGCGCTCGACTGAGGCACACCGCGATGCAGTGGTCCGACGTCACCAGGGCGCAGACACCCACGACCCTCCGGCAGTTCGGCCTGCTGAGCCTGGTCGTGTTCGGCGGGATGGCGGCCTGGCGGGCTCTCACGGGCCACGTGACCACCGGCACCTGGGTGCTGGGCGGCGTCGGCGGCGTGCTCGGGCTCGTCGGCCTCGTTCGACCCGGATGGCTGGGGCCCGTCTTCACGGCCTGGATGGCCGTGGCCTTCCCGATCGGCTGGGTCGTCTCGCGCGTGGTGCTGGCGGTGCTCTACTATCTGGTGTTCACGCCGGTCGCGGTGGTGTTCCGCCTGATGCACCGCGACGCCCTGGGCCGCCGCCGCCGGACGACCGCGTCATACTGGCTGCCGAAACCCCAGCCGACGGATTCGACGCAGTACTTCAAGCAGTTCTGAGCGCCCCTCCGGAGACCTCGCATGGAGAAGTTCGAAGACGCCGCCAAGTCACGGGCCGCCGCACCGGGCGTGATCGCCGAGTTCTGGCAGTTCCTGGGCCAGACGAAGAAGTGGTGGCTGCTCCCGGTCGTGATGATCCTGCTGGCCTTCGGCCTCCTGATGGTCCTGTCGGGCACGGCCGCGGCCCCGTTCATCTACACGCTGTTCTGAGGGAGGGCCGCGGCGGGCGCGGCCCCTCGTCTTCAGGCAAAGACGTCCCGGCAGGCGCTGGCCAGCGTGTCGAGGCCGCGCGTCAGCTGGTCGGCGGGCGTCGTCAGGGGCGGCAGCAGCCGGATCACGTTCTTGGCCGTCCCGGACTTGAGGAGCAGCAGCCCGCGATCGCGCGACAGGTCCACGATCTTCTGCGCGCTCGCCGCGTCGGGCGATCCGTCGGCCGGCCGCACGATCTCGATGGCCTGCATCGCGCCCAGCCCGCGGACGTCGCCCACCTGGGGATGCGCGGCCTTCAGCGCGGCCAGGGCCGCCGTCGTGGCCGCGGCCTGGCGGGCCGCCTGGTCGAGCACGCCCTCCTGATCGAACACGTCGAGCACGGCCAGCGCCGCCGCGCAGGCGACGGGATTGCCGGCGTAGGTGCCGCCGAGGCCGCCGGGCGCCGCGGCGTCCATGATCGCGGCCTTGCCGACGACGGCGGAGAGCGGCAGCCCGCCGCCCAGGCTCTTGGCCATCGTGACCAGGTCGGGCTCCACGTCGTAGTGCTCGTAGGCCCACATCTTCGCGGTACGTCCGAATCCGGTCTGGATCTCGTCCACGATGAGGACGATGCCGTGAGCCGTGGCCAGCGCCCGAAGCTCGCGCAGGAACTCGCGCGGCGCCGGCACGAAGCCGCCCTCGCCCAGCTGCGGCTCGATGATGATGGCCGCCACCTGTGAGGGCATGACGCGCGAGTCGAAGAGCGACTGGAGGGCTTTCAGGGCATCGCTGGAGGACACGCCGCGGTACTCGTACGGGAACGGCGTGTGGTAGACCTCCGAGGCGAACGGCCCGAAATTCTGCTTGTATCCCGTGCTCGAGGCCGTGAGCGACAGCCCCAGCAGCGTGCGGCCGTGGAACGCGCCGTTGAAGGCGACGACGCCGGGCCGGTTCGTGTACGCCCGCGCGATCTTGACGGCGTTCTCGGTGGCCTCGACGCCCGTCGTGAGCAGCAGCGTCTTGTTCGGGCCGCCGGCGACGAGCGCGTTCAACCGGGCGGCGAGCGCCACGTAGGGCTCGTAGCTCGTGACCTGGAAGCAGGTGTGCATCACGCGATCGAGCTGCGCGGTGACGGCCTCGACCACGCGTGGATGGCGGTGGCCGACGTTGAGCACGCCGATGCCGCCGATGAAGTCGAGGTACTCACTACCCTCGGTGTCCCACAGGCGCGTGCCCTCGGCCCTGGCCGCGACGATGGGATGCGTCTCGCTCACGCCGCGGGCGACGTGACTGGCGCGGCCCGCCAGCGTGGCGGCCGGCGACGTCGTGGAAGCGGTTCCCGTGCTCATCGAAGGACCTCCTGCTGCATCGCGGCCCACAGCCGCTCGACGTGCTCGCGCTCGGTGGGCAGGGCGCCCACCGACACCCGCACCATCCAGCGGCCGTCCAGCGTGGCCGGCGTGAGATAGGCCTCGCCGGACCGGTTCAGGCGATCACACCACGCCAGCGTGTGCCGGTCCAGGGCCTCGGCGTCGAGGCCGGGCGGCTCGTGGCGGACGCATACCGTCTGCAGGGGCACGGGGGCCAGCACGCGCCATCCGGGCGCGGCGGCCACGGCTCCCTCGAGCCACCGGGCGTTCTCGAGGTCCCGGCGAAGGCGGGCCTGGAGCCCGGACACGCCCTGCTCGCGGATGAGGAACCAGAGCTTGAGGGCGCGGAAGCGCCGTCCGAGGGGGATCCCCCAGTCGCGGTAGTTCTTCACGCGGCCGTCGGCCGCCGACTGGAGGTAGCTCGGGTTGGTCGACATCACGCGCACGAGGTGCTCGGCGTCTTTGACGTAGTAGACGGAGCAGTCGAACGCCGCGCCCAGCCACTTGTGCGGGTTCATCACCACGGAGTCGGCCCGCTCGATGCCGTCCCACATCCAGCGGCACTCGGGCAGGACCATCGCCGACCCGGCCATCGCCGCGTCCACGTGGAGCCACACGCCGGTCCCGGCCAGCCGATCGGCGATGGCGCCGACCGGGTCCAGCGCGGTCGTCGTCGTCGTGCCGGTGGTGGCCACGACGGCGCACGGCACCCGCCCGGCCGCCCGATCCGCCGCCATCGCCTCGGCCAGGAGATCGGCGCGCATGGCGAACCGGTCGTCGCAGCCGACGTGGCGGATGTTGTCCTTGCCGAACCCCGCCAGCAGGGCGGCCTTGTCGACGGAGCTGTGGCTGTAGGCCGACGCGTAGACGACGAGCGCGGCGGGCGCGGCCTGGAACCCGCCACGGGCCAGGCCGTACCCGGTCGTCCGCTCGCGTGCGCAGATGAGGGCCAGGAGCGTGGACGTGGACGCCGTGTCCTGGATCACGCCCTCCCAGGCGTCGGACAGACCCGCCATCTGCCGCAGCCAGTCGGTGGTCACCTCCTCCACCTCGGTGAGCGCGGGACTCGACTGCCACGCGAGGCCCAGCACGCCGAGCCCCGTCGACACGTAGTCGCCGAGGACACTGGCGGGGGTGCCGTTGCAGGGGAAGTAGCCGAAGAAGCCGGGGTGGTTCCAGTGCATCAGGCCCGGTGCGACGATGGCGTCCAGGTCCGCCAGCATGGCCTCGAAGGGCTCGGGCGCGTCGGGCGGCGCGACGGGCAGGCGCGCCTTGATCTCGCCAGGCTCGACCCGGGGCATCACCGGCAGCGCGGCCGCTCGGGCGCGGTAGTCCGCGATCCAGTCCACGACGGCATGGCCGTAGGTTCGAAATTCTTCTGATGTCATGGCAGCGCCTGAGGTCGAGAATCGCGGGGGCCAAGGCCCGGCACCCGCCGCAGGGGAAGGCCTACCGGTTCCACACGCCGAGGATCCACGGCCGCGCGGCCTCCAGCGGCTCGATGAACCCGGGCACCATCGAATGCGGCACGCCGTCGAGGGCCACGAGCGTCGCGTCGCCGCCGCGTTCCTTGAGCACCTTGACGGCTCGCTCGACCGGCTCGATGGGCACGGTGGTATCGGCGCGGCTGTGAATGGCGTAGATGGGCATCGAGACGAGCGGCGTCGCCCAGTCGGTGCCCGCGTCGAGGGCCTGGGCCGCCGCCTGCACGTCGGCGCGGGACCGGACGCGGGTGGTCAACGGATGGCCGGACATCGGAATGGCCGCCCGGAAGAGCTCGGGATGGGTGGCCGCGAAGAACCACGTGCCCTGCCCGCCCATGCTGAAGCCGGTGACGAGCGTCTTCCGCTCGTCGATCGGGTGGTCCTTCTCCACCGCGGCCACCACCGCGACGACCGCCGCTTCGCTGTCGGGATGCGCCCAGCTGAACTCGGGCGCGTCCGGCGCGACGATCACGGCGTCGAGCGACTCGAGCGCCGGGAACACCAGCTGCCCGACGTAGCCCAGGCCGAAGTAGGGCGACAGGCCGGGCTCCTGGCTCGTGCCGAAGTGCAGGCCCACGATCAGCGGATAGCCCGATTCCGGCGGCGGCGCCTTCGGGACGAGCGTGCCGTAGGTGACGGATCGCCCGCCGACGGTCAGCTCGCGCTGGTCCATCGTCACCGACATCTGGTCCAGCCGCTGCTCGACGCCAGCCCGACGCATGTGCGAGATGGTAGTGGATCGGGCGGGCCCGCGCCATGCGGCCGCGTGCGCCCCGCGCCCGCCGGGCGTCAGCGGCGCCGCCACGCGGCGACGGCGCCGCCCATCAGATAGCAGGTGGCCATGCCGAGGGCCAGCGCGGCCGACGCGAGCATCGGCTGGTAGCGGCCGTCGTAGAGTCCCACCGCGGCCCACACCGTGAACCACAGCCACGGGCGCGCGAACTGGAGAGCGCCGCGCAGCGGCGCCGCCAGGCCGCGCGCGACGGTGTAGAACCCGAAGGCCCCCGAACCCACCGCCCCGGCCGCCACCGACCCGCCCGCCGCCGTCTCGGCGCCCACGAAGAGGGCCGAGAGGATCACGAACAGGACGACGGTCGCGAACGCCGCGTAGATGCCGGGAAGGATGTCGGACGACTCGAGCGCCACGGGCCTGCCCTGGAGTATACCGGGCGGGCCGGAAGGCGCGGGCGGGCGGCGCGTCAATACTCCGAGAACATGCGCCGGATCCCGGCCAGGTCGCGCGTGCGCGTGAGGGCGAGCATCAGCAGCACGCGCGCCTTCTGCGGCGTCAGGTTGTCTCCGGGCACCATGCCCAGGGCGTCGTAGGCGGGCAGTGCGAGCACCCGGCCGTTGCCGGTCCGGTTCGAGCGCACGAGCACGGGCCGGGTGGCCGCCGGCATCGCCAGCAGCGGCTGCAGCGACTCGCGCTCGGCCGTCGAGACGAGGCCGGCGCCGGTGCCCGCGAACACGATCCCCTGCGCGCCGCCCTGGACCAGGGCCGAGACGAGCGCCGTCGTCGGCTGCACGTAGGAGTAGAGGATCTCGACCGCCGGCAGGCTGGAGCGGCCCCGGACGTCGAACTCCGAGCGCGCCGTGTGCCGCTTGAGCGAGGCGCGGTAGAACGTGACGGCATCGGCGTCCACGTAGCCGAGCAGGCCGAGCTCCGGCGCCCGGAACGTCTCCACGCGGTAGGTGTTCGTCTTGGTGACGTCGCGTGCGCCGTTGACCTCGTCGTTCAGGACGACCAGCACGCCCTTGCCGACCGCGTCCTTCGACACGGCGGTCCGCACGGCGTTGAGCAGGTTGAGGGGGCCGTCGGCGCTGATCGCCGACGCCGGCCGCATCGAGCCGACGAGCACGACGGGACGATCGTGCCGGACCGTCAGGTTCAGGAAGTACGCGGTCTCCTCGAGCGTGTTCGTCCCGTGCGTGACGACCACGCCGGCCACCTTCGGGTCGGCGTCGAAGAGGGCGTTGATGCGGTTGGCCAGCCTGAGCCAGTGCTCCACCGTGATGTCGGTGCTGCTGACGTTGGCGACCTGCTCGACGCGGATGTCGGCGACGTCCTTGAGTTCGGGCACCGCCGCCACGAGCTCGTCCCCGCCGAGCGACCCCGACGAGTAGTTCGCCAGGGACGTCGAGGACGCGCCCCGTCCGGAGATGGTGCCGCCGGTGGCCAGCACCCACACCACCGGACGCGCGGACGCCGGGGCCTGGGCCACCGGGCTCGCCGTCCCCGCGCACGCCAGGCTCACGCCGACAGCCACCAGCCGAAGCTGCCATCCCGTCATGGCGGGCAGTATAGAGCCTCGCCGGCAGGCGGCCCGCCCCCGTGCGCTAGCGGGCGAGCACTTCCTTGAAGAACGCGAGCGCGCGCGGATCCTTCGACTGGCCGAGCCAGAAGAACGCCTGCTTCCGCACGACCGGGTTCGAATGCGCGCGCGCCACCTCGATCAGCTTCGGCACGCCCTCGTCGGCCGGCAGTTGGCTCAGGGCGAAGACGGCGCGCTTCTTGACCTCGGTGTCGGGATCGCGCGCGATGGCGTCGGCGATGGCGCCGACCGCCTGCTGGCCCGCGCGCTGGGCGAGCCAGAAGAGCGCCTGCCCGCGCAGGCGCGGGGTGCCGCCGGTCCGCGCGGCCGCCAGCAGCGCGTCCAGCGCCTCGGGCGCGGCGTGCATGGCCAGGGCCGCGAGCGCGCCGTCGGCCAGACGGCGCTCCGCGCCGCCCGACGCGCGGTCGGCCAGCCACCGCGCGCTCTCGACCGGACCGGTGCCCGCCAGCCAGTAGACGGTCCGGCCGCCCGCATCCACCGGGCAGGCCATCGAGAAGCCGCGAATCCGATCCACCTGGCCGCCCGACACGCGCACGAAGACGGCCAGCCGCCGCGACGGCTCGAGGTACGCCACCTGTCCCCCGGCGGGCATGGCGCCGCGATCGCTTCCCGGCTCCAGGCGGCAGCCGCCGTACCAGCCGGATGCGTCGTCGCGCGAGGCGGACGGCACGCTCCATCCGATCCACACCGGTTCTGCCGCGGGCCCGGAGAGGTCGGCGATCGTCCGCGCCAGGCTGCCCGACGTCTGACGCGGAAGGACGCTGCCGTTCCGGATGGACGGCGCCTCCGCGGCCGGTTGCGCGGCCGACGCCGCCGTGAGCGCGAGGACGATCAGGACGTCGAGCGTCATGGCCGTGTCCCCCGCCTCACTTCCCGAGCAGTTCCAGCATGTAGTCCACGGCGGCCTTGGACTTCATGACCGACAGCTTCTGCACGAGATCCTTCTTGCGCGCCGGATCGGTCTCCTTGCGAGCGAGGCCGACCAGCGCCTCGGCGTTGTTCTGCACGAAAAGCCCCTGCACGACGGCGGCCTTCACCTCGGACGGCGCGTTGGACGTGTAGATCTCGACCAGGGCGGAGCCCGTCGCCGAGGCCCGCATCAGCCCGAGGTTCCGCACGGCGGTGCGCCGGAGCGCGGGATCGGTCTCGGTCTTGGCGAGCTGAATCAGGCGGGGCGCATCGCCGCCCACGAACATCGCCTGCAGGATGTCGCGCTTCACCTCCGCGTCGCGCTCCTTGCCGTAGAGCTGCCACAGTTCGTCGTGGGCGCCCATGACGCCGAGCTGCCGCACGGCCTCCGAGCGGAGCGCCGCATTCGACTCGCCCGTGGCGGCCGCGAGGACGCGCGCGCGGTCGCCGGCCACCATGTAGGCGCGCAGCACCCGGCGCTTGACGTCGTCGTCGGCCGCGCCGTACACCTCCGCGAGGAGCGCGCGGTTCTCGCTGCTGCCGTGCACGCCCAGGTAGTCGATGGCCTTGCGCTGCAGGTCGGGATTCCCCTGGCGGGCGATCTCGGACATCAGGCGCCGCGCCTCGGGCGAGTCGCTCTGCGCGAGCACGAACAGGGCGCGCTCCTTGAGCTTGAGCGACTGCGTGCCCTGCAGCACCTGGCGCAGCAGCGGCAGCGCCTGTTCGGGCGCCGAGTTCTGGAGCGCGTTCAGCGCCAGCAGCTTGATCTCGTCGTCACCCGACGCGTCCACGACCACCGGCTGGCCCACCCGGGCGCGCACCTGCACCTCGAGGGCGCGGGCATCGCCAATCCAGCGGCTCTTCGGGAACCGCCGCGCGAGGTCGGCGATGGCCGTGAGGGCGTCGGCCTGCCGGCCGAGCCTGTCGAGGGCGTACGCCTTCCAGTAGATGGCGCCGTCCGCGCGGGCGCCCGCCTGCTCGGCCACGGCCTGGAAGCGCGCGAGCGCCTGCGTCCACTCGGCGTCCTCGAGGGCGTCGAGCGCCCGCTCGTAGTCGCGCCGTTCGCGGTCCACCTCGCGGGCGGACCGCTCGCGGTCCCGGTCGGCGCGCTCGCGATCCCGTTCGGCCGCCGCCTGTGCCCGCGCCTGTTCGCCGGCGGAGGCGTCGAAGGCCTGCCCTGACGCGGGCGTGGCCATCAGGGCCGCGAGCACGGCCACACGCACGATTCTCGACACGGTCATGACGTCTTCCCCTTCACGGCCGGCGACGGTGCCGGCGCCTGGCGTGCGCGCAGCTCGTCGCCGAGCACGCGGACACGAAACAGAATCCCCCGCCGTTCGACGCGGGCGCGCAGCGCCTCGAGCGCAGCGTCCGACGCCTCGGGCGGCGCGTTGGCCACTTCCACCAGCACGCGCTCGATGTCGCCGAGCACGTCGTCGAGCTCGTCCTCGCCCGTCTGCGCGGCCGTCTGCCGGAGCAGGCGGTTCGCGGCGACCAGTTCGGCCGCCCGGTCGCGTTCCATCCCCACGTCGCTCGTGTTCATCAGCTCGGCCAGCACGGCCTCCGTGCGCTCGAGGTGGTCGCCGACCGCCAGCACGAGCACGCGGGTCTGTACGGCGGCGGGCGCCTCGCCGGACCCCGCGGACGGAGCCGGCGCGGTGGTCGCGACGGCCGGCGCCGCGGCCGACCGATCGCGGACGAGCCATCCGCCCACGAAGGCCAGGACGAGGCCGGCGGCCGCGGCCAGGAGCGCCCACCGGGTGGCGCCCGTCCGCCATCGCGGCTGGGCCCGGGGGATGTGCAGCGCCGGGGCCAGGCGGGACCAGAGCCGCGCCTCGAAGCCGGCGTCCGGCTCTTCGCCCGGCGCGGCGTCGACGAACGACAGGGTCCGTGCCAGCCGGTCCAGCGCCGCCCGGCACTCGGCGCACCCGGCCAGGTGGGCCTCGAGCCGTCCGGCATCGGCGCCCGCGTCGCCGTAGTAGTGCACGACCAGGTCGTCGTGCGACAGGTGCGGGGTCGTCTCAGTCATGACGCACGTCCACCAGCGGCTCCAGCGCGAGCCGCATCTTGCGCACGGCGCGGAACACGCTGTGCTTGGCTGCTTCCGTCTTCAATCCCAGCGCGGCCCCGATCTCGCTGATCGAGCACCCTTCCACGTGCCGCAGCATGAACGCGGCCCGTTCGAGCGCGGTCAGCCCGCCGAGGCCTTCGTGGACCCGCGCGCCGATCTCGGCGCTCAGGTACTGGCGGTCGGGCGCCGGCGCGTGGCTCGCCGCCGCGGCGTCCGGTGCGTCGCGGTCCAGGTCCGCCGGGTCGTGCGCCGTCTCCCGGTACCGCCGGGCGCGGATGAAGTCGATGGCGCAGTTCACGGTGATCCGGTGGATCCAGGTCCGGAAGTCGGCCCGCGACTCGAAACGGCCGAGCTGCCGGTAGGCCTTCAGGAACGCATCCTGCGCGACGTCTTCCGCATCCGACGGATTCCCCGTCAGCCGATGGGCCACACGGTAGACGTAGCGGCCGTGCCGGTCGACGAGCGCCCGGAACGCCTGGGAGTCCCCCGCGGTCACCGCCTGAATGGCGGAGCGATCGGCGTCGTGCATTCGTCCGGTTTGGACGGCGGGCCGGGGTGATTGGTTAGCAGCCGCCGGACGCCCGGAATTGCGCCTCCCGGCATGCCCCGGCCATTGGCGGGCCGGGCCCCCCGGTCGGGACGGCGAGGCGGGGTCTTACTGCGCGAGCGGCCGAGGGTCGATGCCGGTACCGAGCGTGAAGGACGACCCGACGGCGCCGACGACGGCGTTCCGGCGGGCCAGCCCGAGCGCCTGGCGGAGGCGGAACACCGCCTCGATGCCCGTGCAGTGGGCGCCGAGCAGGTAGGCGACCCTCGCGTCCTTGAGCTTCCCGGCCGTCCAGGCGAGCGTCTCGTCGGAGGCCGCGAACAGGTGGAAGCCGCCGATCGCGGCGTGCACGGGCGCCTGTTGCACGGCCTTCTGCGCGTACTCGATGGTGTTGACGATGCCGGCGTGCCCGCAGCCGCTCACCAGGACCAGGCCCTGGGCCGTCTGGACGACGATCGACGAGTCCTCGGGGACGTTGTCCTCGACCGGGCCCGACGGCGTCTGGAGCCTCGTGCTCACGCTCCAATTGCGCTCCGGGTGGACCCGCGGAACCGGCCCCGTCATCCACACGCCCGGCGCCAGCCGGGTCGGCTTGTCGTACTCGACGAACGTGCCGCCGAGCGCCTCGTACTGGGCCTTGATCGGCAGCAGGCCGCCGCCCTCCCGCCCCGAGCGGTCGAGCCGGCTGGTGAAGATGCCCTTCGCGACGTGGGCGCGCGACAGCGCCGCCGGGTTCGTCTTCGCCATCTCGCGGCGCAGGGTCAGGAGGCCGCCGGTGTGGTCGTCGTGATTGTGGGTGATGACGACGTCGGTGATGCCGGACAGGTCGACCTTCATCTCGGCGGCGTTTCTGAGCACCGTCTCCGCGCGGGCGCCCGTGTCGACGAGCCAGCGGTGTCCGTCCACCTCGAGCACCGCCGCGAAGCCCCACTCGCCCACACCCTCGCGTGCGCCGCCGACGAGCATCGTGGACAGCACCGTCACCTTCATGGCCTTGACCGGCGGGTCGGTGGACTGCGCGGCCACCGGAACGGCGGCGACCACCAGCGCGAGCAGGCAGACGATTCGGCGGAGCATGTCGAGCACCTCGGGCCCGATTGTGGCACACGGCCCTCGCCACGGCGACGCGGGCCGCGAGCCTCCGATGGCAGACGGTCAGTTGCCGACGAACAGGGCGGACAGGCCTGCCGTGTAGACGTCCACCTGGGAGTCCGGTGAGGTGCACACCAAGTTCACGGTGAAGGTCCCGGCCGCCACCGCGTACACGCGGGTGCCGGCAAACGGAATGTCGGTGACGTGAAAGGATCCCGTCGTCTGGAGCGTCCGCGTCTGGGCGGCGTACAGGTATTGGCTCGCCTCGACGCTCGTGCCCGTGGAGATGCTGCACCAGGCGATGCCCCCCAGCAGCGGGATGATGGCCGACGGGCGGAACGTGAACAGGCCCGAGGCGTTGACCAGCACCTGGCCGCTCGCGGGAACCTGCAGCGTCACCGACCGGATCACGGTGCTGGCGGTGGTCAGACGGACGGGCGCGGCGGTGAGTCCACTCCACGCGAGCCTGGTCGGCGCGGCCAGATCGGCGGTGGTGAGGCTGCCGTCGGCCACGCTGGCGCTCGTGACGGCGCCGGGCGCCAGCGACACGTTCGTGACGCTGCCGGGGGCCGGGCCGCCGGAGGGCACCGGGCGCGGCGAGCCGCTGGCGTGCTGACCGAACGCGAGGGTGCCGCTGTTGCCGGCGCTGTCGGTCCAGGGACCGCTCAGGCTGGCGAGCGCCAGGCGCGCCTCGATGTCCAGCCCGCGCCCGCCGGGTACGGTGACGACGTGCAGGCCGATGCCGATGGTGCCGTCGGGATTCGGCGTGACGACTCCCACGAGCGGCGCTCGCTGCGCGGCCGAGCACTGGTCGTCGAACCCGTCGGCCGTGTAGAGTCCGCCCTGCTGGGTGATGTTCACCGTGATCACGTTGCAGAAGGGCTGCACCTGCCACGTGAAGGTGCCGAGCGCCTGCGCACCGGCGCCCGCCACCCACGCTGTGACTCCGATGGCCGCTGCTGCCGCCGCCAGTGCGCGTCGCCTCGACATGACCGTGTCCACCTCCAGGCGCCGGAGGGCGCCTGTGCAGTAAGCGGGGCGATGGGTCGAAACAGCTCATCGCGTGCCCGGGGTGTCGAGGAAGCGGCGGGCCGGCGTGGTATTCTCCGCGCCTCTCACGGAGGCCGCACATGGAGCCGCTGTTCCTGCCAGACGTCGAGCTCAGCAATCCTCCGGGGCCGTGGAGCGCCGCGATCCGGATGATGCGCGAACGTGGCGCCGAGTACCCCCAGATCTGGCACCTGTTCGCGTTCATGCCGGACGCCACGACGCACCTCGCCCGCTTCACGCAGGCGGTGCTGCGGGGGCCGGCGCCGCTCAGTCCCGGCCTCCGGGAACTGATCGCGGCCTATACGTCCGCGCGCAACCACTGCCCGTTTTGAACCAAGTCCCACGCCGCAGTTGCGGCGGAGCTGCTCGGGGACCGGGCCCTGGTGGACGGCGTCCTGGCCGACGTGGAGACCTCCGCGCTCGACGACAAGCACAAGGCGCTGTTCCGGTTCGTCGACCGGGTGAACCACGAGTCGCCGCGCATCGGGCCGGAGGACATGGCGCCCCTGACGGCCGCGGGCTGGAGCGACGAGGCCATCTACTTCGCCATCACCGCGTGCGCCCTGTTCAACTTCTACAACCGCTGGATCGATGCCATCGGCGTCCACGCGCTGTCGGACGAGGCCCATCGGGAGGGCGCCGTCCGGAGCGCGAAGCTCGGATACGTGCGCGAGTGAGGGTGGCGGGACACTAGAATCTGTCGATGCTCACCTGCCAGAAGGCGCGCTTCTCGCTTCCCGACGACGAGCACTACCTGAACTGCGCCTACATGTCGCCGCTCTCGAAGGCGGTGGAAGCGGCCGGCCTGGCCGGCGTGGCGCGCAAGGCGGTCCCGTCCCGCATCCAGACGTCGGACTTCTTCACCGACTCGAACACCGCGCGCGCGCTCTTCGCACGGCTCATCAACGCGCCTGACCCGTCGCGGATCGCGATCATCCCGGCCGCGTCGTACGGCCTGGCGATCGCCGCCCGCAACCTGCCGGTCTCGCGAGGCCAGAACATCGTCGTGACCCACGAGCAGTTCCCGGCCAACGTGCACGCCTGGCGGCGGCTGGCCCAGGCGCGGGGCGTGGAGGTGAAGACCGTCCACCCGCCCGACGCGTCCGAGGGCCGCGGCCGCGCGTGGAACGTCCGCCTGCTCGAGGCCATCGACCCGAAGACGGCCATCGTCGCGCTGGGCCACGTCCACTGGACCGACGGCACGAAGTTCGACCTGGAGGCGGTGGGCCGCCGTGCGCGCGAGGTCGGGGCCAGCCTGGTCATCGACGGCACGCAGTCGGTCGGCGCGCTGCCCTTCGACGTGCAGGCCATCCAGCCCGACGCCCTCATCTGCGCGACCTACAAGTGGCTGATGGGGCCGTACGCGATGGGCTTCGCCTACCTGGGCCCGCGCTTCGACGACGGCGAGCCGCTCGAGGAGACGTGGATCGGCCGCGCGGGCAGCGAGAACTTCAAGGAGCTCGTGAACTACCGCGACGACTACCAGCCGGGGGCGCTCAGGTACGACGTGGGCGAGCGCACGAACTTCGCGCTCATGCCGATGGCCATCGCGGCGCTCGAGGAAGTGCTGGAGCGGCGGCCCGAACGCCTGCAGGACTACTGCGCCGCGCTCACGGCCGGCCTCGTCGGCAAGGTCCAGGATCTGGGCTACGCCGTGGAGGATCCCGCCTGCCGGGCGGCCCACCTCTTCGGCCTCCGGGCGCCGGCCGGCGTGGACATCACGGCCGTCGGGGAGCGGCTGCGCGAACGCCGGGTCTTCGTGTCGCTGCGCGGCAGCGCCATCCGCGTGTCGCCGCACGTCTACAACGACGCCCGCGACATCGACGCGCTGCTCGACGCGCTCGCCGGATAGCGGCGGCGGCGCGTCTCGCCGTCGGCGCGTGGCCCGAGGGGGACGCTCGGGAGACGCCGGTCAGGGTTCGAGCGACGCGGTGTACGCGGCGATGGCGACCATGTCGTCGAGGGTCAGCTTCTCGACGGCCGCCTTCATCAGCGGCGCCCACGGCCCCCTGCGCGTGCCGTGCTGCAGGTCGAACAGCTGGCGCACGGTGTAGGTGGGCGATCGTCCGGCGAGCGGCGGCACCGCGCCCAGGCCCTTGAGGTCGGCACCGTGACAGGTTCCGCACGCCACGGTGCGTCCTCCGCCTCCCGTCGTCGCGAGCGCGCGTCCCCGGGCGATGGCGCCGGGCGGCACATAGGCCACGAAGCCCGACGCCGAGTCGCGAAGTTCGGCGCGGCCGACGTCCTCCGGCGATTCCAGGATGCGCGTGCCGATGGGCTCGGTGCCCGCGCCGTCTCCGGCGATCGGCACGGGGACCGCGCCGGTCACGCGCATCTTGGCCACGGTGGCCGTTTCCACGACGCGGACCCACTTCGTGTACGGGAACGACGCGAAGTACTCGCCGGCGGCGCGGTCCTCCTCGGGCGTGCTGGCCTTCGCAATCGCCAGCATCGCCGCGGGCGGGCGCATCTTCGGGTCGGCGCTCCGTCGCAGCCCCGCGCGCATGTCCGCCATCTGCTGTGCGATGTAGGTCGCCGAGAGACCGACGAGCGCCGAGTTCTCCGGACGGCCCTGGCCGTTCGGGTAGTGGCAGTAGCCGCAGGCGCGGACGTCGGGCCGCCGGCCGTGGGCCACGACCTCGGGGGGGGGCGGGTGGTTGTCCGGGTGCCAGTCGGGTGGATTGAAGAGGTCGCCGAGCTGGGCGCGCGTGAGCCTGACGCTGCTGCCGGGCACCGTGCGGGCCGACCCGTCGTCTGCCGGCGCGGCGGGAGTGCCCGGCGGCGTCGGCGCGTTGATCAGGTACGCCCAGGGCGGCGGCACGGCGCCGGCCGGGGCGTCCTGCCGAAGCGCGGGGGCCGTCTGGCCCGACGGGTGTGCCGCGAAGATCGCGAGGAGCAAGGCGGCCACGGCGCGGGCGGATCTCGGCATGCGGCGATTCTAGCCAAGACCAAGCCCGTCGGTGATACTACGGGGCGGAGGAAACGGCACATGGCGACGGTGGCTCGCTGGTTCGTGGCAGGCGTGGTGGCGGTGTCGCTGGCGACGGGCCTCGCGCTCGCGCAGAAGGTGGACGTGACCGGCGACTGGGCGTTCACGGTGGAGACCGGCGCCGGATCGGGCACGCCGGCCGTGAGCTTCAAGCAGGACGGCGAGAAGCTGACGGGTACCTACAACGGACAGCTCGGCAACACGACGCTGAGCGGCACCGTGAAGGGCACGGCCATCCAGTTCTCGTTCACGGGCGAGATCCAGGGCCAGACGTTCGACGTCGCCTACACGGGCACCGTGGACGGCGCGAACATGAAGGGCTCGATGTCCGGTGCCGGCGGCCAGCTGACGGGCACGTTCACGGCGAAGAAGAAGTAGGCGGACGGCGCCGCCGGACCGGCGGCGCCCGCCCGGCCCTTCGCTAGAACGCCGTCACCGGCCGCCCGTCGCGGCACAGCGGGCACTCCGCGGCCGTGTAGTTCTCGGGCGCCGGGTATTGCACGAGCGCCACGTTCGGCACCGCCAGCGTGACGACGGCCTCGCCGCGGTCGACGATCTCGGCGGTGCAGACGAGGGTGCCGCCGGCCGCCGCGATGAGTTCCGCGCAGCGGTGGAAGGTCTGGCCCGTGTTCCGCACGTCGTCCACGAGCAGCACCTTGGCGCCCTTCACGACGCCCGCATAGAACGGCGAGAGCGCGTCCTGCCCGTCGTTGTCGTGGTGGAACGGCGCGAAGGAGTACGGCGCGCGCGTGAGCGGCCGCCGTCCGTCCAGGAGCCCGGCGATCGTGTGGGCGAGCAGCGCGCCCCCGGTCGCCGGTCCCGTCACCACCGTCACGTCCTCGGCGACGCCCGGCGGAAGGACGTCGATCAGGTCCTGCGCCACGCGCCAGATCGTGGACGGGTAGCGGAACAGCTGGTGCGGGTTCAGGTACAGGCGGCCGTGATAGCCGTTGCCGTAGTCGAAGTGCCCGTCCATCACCACCTCGAACCGGCGCAGATCCTGCGCCGCGCGCGAGCGAATCTCGTCGATCCTGGCGCTCATCGGCGGGCGTCCGTCGTCAGGGTGAGGCCGGCCGCGGGATTCACGTGCACGACGCGTCCGCCGACGATCGTGGCGGCGGCGGCCCCGCGAAAGGTCCGCCCGTCGTACGGCGTGTTCCTGGACCGGCTCGCGAAGCGGGTCTTGTCGATCGTGACCGCCAGATCCGGGGCGAGGATGGTGACGTCCGCCACCGCGCCCTCGGCGAGGCTGCCGCCGGGCACGTTGAGGATCCGGGCCGGGTTGACCGACATCAGCTCGACGAGACGCGGCAGCCGGATGAGGCCGCCGTGGACGAGCGTGTCGAGCGCGATGGGCACGGCCGTCTCGAGGCCGACGATGCCGAAGGGCGCCCGGTCGTACTCGACGTGCTTCTCGTCGGCGTGATGCGGCGCGTGATCGGTGGCGATGACGTCCACGCTGCCGTCGGCGATGCCCGCCAGCATCGCGTCGCGATCCCTCGCCTCGCGCAGCGGCGGGTTCATCTTGGTGTTGGTGTCGTACGGGACCGGCGCGGCCAGCAGGTCGTCGGTGAGCGTGAAGTGGTGCGGCGCCACCTCGCACGTCACCTTCACCCCGCGGCCCTTGCCCTGCCGGACGGCCTCGAGCGTGGTCCACGCGCTCATGTGCGCGACGTGCACGTGCCCGCCCACCATCTCGGCGACGAGGATGTCGCGGCCCGCCGTGATGGCCTCGGCGATGCCGGGAATCCCCTTCAGTCCGAGCGACGCCGCGACCGGCCCCTCGTGCGCGACCCCCTCGCCCTTGAGCGAGGGATCCTCGCAGTGCTCGATGAGGGGCATCCCGAACATGCCCGCGTACTCCATCGCGCGCCGGGCCAGGAGCGCCGTGGACACCGGGTGGCCGTCGTCGCTGATGGCGACACAGCCGGCGGCCTTGAGCTCGGCGATGTCGGCGAGCTGCTCGCCCTGCTGGCCCCGCGACACGGCGCCGATCGGGTAGACGCGCGCCAACGCGGCGTCCGCCGCCTTCTTGAGGATGAGCTCGGTCACGCCGGCGTTGTCGTTCACGGGCCGGGTGTTCGGCATGCAGGCCACGGCCGTGAACCCGCCCGCCACGGCGGACGCCACGCCGGTGGCCACGGTTTCCTTGTGTTCCTGCCCGGGCTCGCGCAGGTGCACGTGCATGTCGATGAGGCCCGGGCACACCACGAATCCCGGCCCGAGCTCGACGACGGCGCCGCCCTCGGCCAGGCGCGCGGGCAGATCCCGCCCCACCTTGGCGATCGTGCCCCCGTCGATGAGCACGTCGAACGCGCCGTCGCGGCCCGTGGCGGGATCGACGACCCGCGCTCCCTTAAGCAACCGTTTCATCTGACACCCCGCCGGCGAGAAGGTAGAGCACCGCCATCCGCGCGGCCACGCCGTTGGCCACCTGGTCGAGGATGACGGAGTACGGACCGTCGGCGACCTCGCTCGAGATCTCGACCCCGCGATTGATCGGGCCCGGGTGCATGACGATCACGTCGGGCTTGGCGCGCCGCAACCGCGCCTCGGTCATGCCGAAGACCGTGAAGTACTCGCGGAGGGACGGAAAGAAGCCGCCTTCCATCCGCTCGAGCTGGATGCGCAGCATCATGACGACGTCGGCGCCTTCGACCGCCGCGTCGATCGACGAGGTCGTCGTGACGCCCAGGCGTTCGAGGCCCATCGGAACGAGCGTGGGCGGCCCGCACACCCACACGTCGGCGCCGAGCTTGGTCAGGAGCAGCACGTTGCTGCGCAGCACGCGGGAGTGCAGCAGGTCGCCGACGATGGCCACCTTCAGCCCGGCGATGCGGCCCTTCCGCTCCCGGATCGTGAAGGCATCCAGGAGCGCCTGCGTCGGATGCTCGTGGAGGCCGTCGCCGGCGTTGATGATGGGCGACTTGCAGAGCCGCGCCAGGAGGTGCGGGGCGCCGGAGGCGGCGTGCCGCAGCACGATCATGCTCGGCCCCATGGCCTCGATGTTCTTCGCCGTGTCCACGAGCGTCTCGCCCTTGACCACGCTCGAGCTCGCGATGGCCACGCCGAGCGTGTCGGCGCTGAGCCGCTTCTCGGCGATCTCGAACGACGTCCGCGTGCGGGTCGACGGCTCGAAGAACAGGTTCACGACGGTGCGGCCGCGAAGCGCCGGCACCTTCTTGATCTGCCGCTGCGAGATCTCCTTCATCGCCTCGGCGGTGTCGAGGATCAGGAGAATCTCCTCGGGGGTCAGTTCGGCGATGCCGAGCAGGTCCTTGCTGCGGAGGGCCGCGGCGGGCGCCGCCACCTCTGGCGTGGTCGCGTCCATCGTCAGGCCTCGCTGTCCACCGACACTTCGTCGGTGCCGTCGGTGTCGGTCAGGCGGACGTGCACGTTCTCCCGGCGCGACGTCGGGAGGTTCTTGCCGACGTAGTCGGCCTTGATCGGCAACTCCCGGTGTCCGCGGTCCACGAGCGCGACGAGCTGGATGGCGCGAGGCCGGCCGAAGTCGATGAGGGCGTCGAGCGCGGCCCGCGTCGTACGCCCGGTGAAGAGCACGTCGTCCACGAGCACGATCACGCGGTCGTCGATGGAGAACGGGATCTCGGTGCGCCGGACGAGCGGCTGCGGCCCGACCGTCTGGCGCATCAGATCGTCACGGTACAGCGTGATGTCGAGCGCGCCCACCGGCACGTCATCCCCCGAGATCTGCTTGAGGGCGGCGGCGATGCGACGCGCGAGCGGCACGCCGCGGGAGCGCACGCCGATGATGGCGAGATCGCCCACGCCGCGGTTGCGCTCGACGATCTCGTGGGCGATGCGCACCAGCGCGCGGTTGATGCGATCGCCGTCCATCACGACTGGCATGGCGGCGCCTCGCTGCGCTCGGCACCGCCGGCGCAGGCACCGGGGACGCGGGAACAGGGACTCAGGGATTTCGAAGCGGCGCAGGAAGCGCCAGGAACGGAACGTACGTGCGGCATGGTCACCTCTTTGCGAACTCGCGGGTCCGCGTTAAAGAGCGGCGCTCAGTATACTCCGCGCCGTGCACAGCGGCTAGGGACTCGCGGCTGGCCGCTCGTCCTTTCCTACCGTCCGTAGCTCGGAATGAACGTGACCGGCCGGGCGCTCGTGAAGTCGGCGGTGAAGACGTCGGTGCGGGCACGGCCGTCCATGTCGCGGCCGATCGGAAGGCCGAGGTAGTAGAGCACCGTCGGCGCAATGTCGGCGACCGAACCGCGTTCCGGCTCGCCGGCCTGCACGTGCGCGCCGAAGGCCATCACGAACCCGTCCGGGGCGCGTTCGTGGGTGCCGCTGAGGTTCGGGTCGCCCACCAGGCGCTCGAGCAGCCGCTTGGGCGGCGTCAGGGGCTCGATGCCGTGGCTGGAGACGACGAGCGCCAGGTCGTCGGGCCCGAGCGAGTCGTGGAGGCGCGCGATCGCGGCGTCGAGCACGCGGTAGTACTCGTCCAGCACCCGGCCGAAGGTCGCGCGCTCGTCGTCGGAGACGTCGCCGAAGTCCTCTGGCAGCGCGTAGCGCAGGAAGTAGTGCGCGACCGCATCGAGCCCTGGCAGGCGCACGGCGACGAGTCGCGAGCCCTCGGCCGGTTCCAGGAAGTCGAGCAGCCGCAGGTGCAGGCTGTCGGCCTGCACGGGAGCGGGGTCGCCCCGGCCGTCGGCG
The DNA here is from genome assembly GCA_041394705.1 of Vicinamibacterales bacterium. Taxonomy (GTDB): domain Bacteria; phylum Acidobacteriota; class Vicinamibacteria; order Vicinamibacterales; family UBA2999; genus CADEFD01. The sequence goes on along the minus strand of JAWKHS010000015.1, from coordinate 48,906 downwards.
TCGGGGCCGCGCGGCAGCGGGCCGGCCGCCTCGAGGGCCTCGTGGGGGTCGAGGCCCGGCGACACGCGCCTGGCCGCCCTCACCTTCGGCCAGATGGCGGGCGGCGAGACCGCGCCCGCGCCCTCCGCGGCGAACCGCGCCCCGTCGAGTCGATGGAGGGCGTCGCTCACGACGTAGCCGCGCAGCACGGGCGGCGGCTGCGTGAGCGGCCAGCCCACCACGCCGACGCGCAGTCCCTGGTCGCTGAGGATCTGCCACAACGGCGGCGCCAGCATGGAGCCGGCCGTGTGGGGCTCGGCGCGCAGCAGCCCGTAGCGGACCAGCGCCTGTGCGAAGACGTAGTCCGGCAGGACGTCGATGGCCGCCCCGCCGGCGAACGATCGGTATCGCGCCGCCGAACGCACGCCACTCGTGTAGGGGAGGCGACCGGTCGCCACCGTCGTCCAGATGGGTTCCGCCTGCGTGGGCTTGAGCGTGGCCAGGTGCGTGACCGCTCCTTCGTCGAGCACGCGGGCGAAGTTGGGCAGGCGGCCCTCGGCCACGGCGACCGAGATGTAGTCGAGCGACGCTCCGTCGATGGCGAGGAGCACGACGCGGGGGCCCGGGACGTCGGCGCCGGAGACGGGCGCGGGCGCGGCGGCGCGGACGGCCGGCGACGGCCCGCCACTGGCGCTGCCGCGCAGGAGCAGCGGCACGAGCATCGACAGGCCCATCGTCGTGACCAGCAGCACGCCGCTCGGCCACGTGCCCCGCCGGCCGATGTGGGCGAGCGCGACGGCCAGCGCCACGGCGCCGCAGATGGCCACGGCGACGGCCGCCAGGGTCATCCGTCGTGCCGTGTCGGCATCGAGGAACGGCGAGAAGTCCGTGGCGTTGAGCCACAACACGGCCGCGCCCGCGACCGAGGCGATCGCGGACATCCAGGCCAGCACGCGGACGCTCAGCCAGCCCGGCGACAGGAGTTCGACGGCCGCGACCTGCCGCAGGACGACGAGCGCATAGAAGACGACGATGGACGCGGCGCCGTAGCCGACCCAGAACGCGGCGGCCAGGGGCCCCGCGTCGATCAGCCGGAACGCGGGGTTGAGATGGAGCGCCGCAATCGTCAGGTACGCCGCCAGCAGCGTCGCCGCCAGGGCCGAGTTGGTGAAGACGCGCAGGTGTCGCACGGGACCGGCTCGAGTCTCGATTCTACGGCCCCGACTCGCCGGCGCTGGCCTGCCGCCGGCCGGCCGAGTAAGATCCCTCCGGTGCCTCCCGTCGACGTGCGCGCGACCGTGCTCTCGAATGTCCGCCTGTCGCGCGACTACAACGTGCTGACGTTCTCCGCGCCGGAGGTCGGCGCGCTCACCGAGCCGGGCCAGTTCGTCATGGTGAAGACGACCGGCGGGACCGACCCGCTCCTGAGACGCCCGTTCTCGGTGTTCGAAGTGCTGCGGGACGACCTCGGCACCGTGCGCGCCATCAGCATCCTCAACAAGAAAGCCGGCCGGACCACCGGCCTGATCTACGACCTGGACGCCGGCGACGAGATCTCGTGCCTCGGACCGCTCGGCCTCCCGTTCAACCCGCCGGCGAGCGGCGAGGCGTGGATGGTCGCGGGAGGCGTCGGCCTGGCGCCCTTCGCCACCTTGGCCGAGGCCCTGGTGGCGGCCGAGGTGCCGACGACGCTCTTCTACGGCGCCAGGACCGGCGACGAGCTGTACTACCTGGAGTTCTTCGACCGCCTGGGCGTCACGCTCGTGCTCACGACCGAGGACGGCAGCGTCGGCGTTGCCGGACGCGTGACGGGCCCGCTGGAAGCGTCGCTGGGACTCCTCGACGGCCCGAACCTGGTGACCGTCTATGCCTGCGGCCCCGAACCGATGCTGGCGGCCGTGGCCCGGCTGGCGGCGCAATACCAGCAGCCGAGCGAGGTCTCGATGGAGCGGACGATGGGCTGCGGCCTGGGCGGCTGTTACAGCTGCGTCGTGCCGGTGCGGCACGCCGACGGCCAGTCGCGCTACGTGCGATCGTGCATCGGCGGGCCCGTCTTCGATGGCGCCGCGGTGGATTGGGACCGATGACGCCCGACCTGTCCGTCGCCATCGGCTCGCTGCGCCTGCCCTCGCCGATCATGTCGGCGAGCGGCTGCTTCGGATACGGACTCGAGTACGCCGACGTCGTCGACCTGTCGACCCTCGGCGGCGTCGTCAGCAAGGGCCTGTTCCTGGCCGAGCGGCAGGGCCACCCTCCCGAGCGAATCGTCGAGACGCCCTCGGGCATGCTCAACGCCATCGGCCTCCAGGGCATCGGTGTGCACCGCTTCATCGCGGAGAAGCTGCCGGAACTGCGCGCCCGGGGCGCGGTCAACGTCGTCAACATCTGCGGCTCGACCCTCGACGAGTACGTCGAGCTGGCGCGGATCCTCTCGGACACCGAGGGCGTGCACGCGCTCGAGCTCAACATCTCCTGCCCGAACATCAAGGAAGGCGGCATCCAGTTCGGCTGCAGCCTCGATGGCACCTACGGCGTCGTGAGCGCCGTGCGGAAGGTGACCACCCTGCCCATCATCCCGAAGCTGACGCCGAACGTCACCACGCCGTCGTCCTTCGCGCGGGCCGCCGAGGACGCGGGCGCCGACGCCATCTCGCTCGTCAACACGTTCCTCGCCATGGCCATCGACGTGGAGCAGCGCAAGCCGCGGCTCTCGAACGTGGTGGGCGGACTGAGCGGGCCGGCCATCAAGCCCATCGCGGTCCGCATGGTGTGGGAATGCCGGCAGGCCGTGAAGCTGCCCATCATCGGCATGGGCGGCATCATGGACTGGAAGGACGTCGTCGAGTTCCTGCTGGCCGGCGCCGCCGCCGTCCAGGTCGGCACGGCGAACTTCGTGGACCCCTTCATCTGGGGCAAGCTGCACGACGGCCTCGTGGACTACATGCGGCGGCACGGCTACTCCCGCGTGGCCGACCTCGTGGGCGCCGTCGACACCAGCAGCCCCGCCAAGGCGCACGCGTGAACCCGATTCTGGTCGCCCTCGACGTGGACCACGCCGGCCGCGCGCTGGCGCTCGCCGACGCCCTGCGGGGCGCGGTGGGCGGCGTCAAGGTCGGCAAGCAGCTCTTCACGGCGGAGGGGCCGTCGATCGTCCGCACGCTGGCGGAGCGGGGCGACCGGGTGTTCCTCGACCTCAAGTTCCACGACATCCCGAACACCGTGGCCGGCGCGGTCGCGGCCGCGGCGGCGACCGGGGCGTGGATGGTCAACGTGCATTGCTCGGGAGGCAGCGCGATGATGCGGGCCGCGGCGGACGCGGCGGCGAGCGCGGCCGCGAAGCTGAACCGGCCCAGGCCGCTCGTGATCGGCGTCACCGTGCTGACCAGCATGGACGACGCCGCGCTGGCGGAGGTCGGGACGTCGCGGCCCGTGATGGACCAGGTGCTGCGCCTGGCGGCGCTGGCCAAGGCGTCGGGGCTCGACGGCGTCGTGGCATCGCCGCGCGAGACCGCCGCGATCAGGGCGGCCTGCGGGCCGGACTTCGCCATCGTCACACCCGGCATCCGCGCCGCCGCCGATGCCGGCAAGGACGATCAGGCGCGGACACTGAGCGCGCGTGACGCGATGGCGGCGGGCGCCACCTACCTGGTGGTGGGCCGCCCGATCACGGGCGCGGCCGACCCACGGGCTGCCGCGGACGACCTCGCGTCGCAGATCGCCTGAGGCCCGAAAACGGCACCGGGCCGGCCCGAAGGCCGACCCGGCGTCTTGCGTCGATGGGGCGGGAGCGCGCTACTTCCCGGTGATGACGAAGTGCCCGCGGCGGTTCTGCTGCCAGCAGGTCTCGTTGCTCTCCCGGCAGAACGGCGCTTCCTTGCCCTTGCTGACGACATCGATGCGATCGGCCGCGATGCCGAGGCTGACCAGGTAGCCCTTCACCGCATTCGACCGGCGTTCGCCGAGCGCGATGTTGTACTCGGACGTGCCACGCTCGTCGCAGTGGCCCTCGACCGTGATACGCAGCGACGGCCACCGCTTCATGTAGTCGGCGTTGCGCTGTAGCGGCGCCCGGCCGTCCTCGCGGATGCCGTACATGTCGAGGTCGAAGTACACGTCGGCCAGCACGCCCTTGGCGTTCAGGCTCTCGACGGTCTCACGCGCCCACAGCTCGTCCTCGGTCGGCGGCGCGGGCGGCGGCGGCGGCGGAGGTGGCGGTGGCGGAGGCGGTGGGGGCGGCGGGGGCGGCGGCTGCACCACGGGCGGCGGAGGCGGAGGCGGAGCAGGCGGGGGCTGCTTGGCGCACGCGGCCGTGAGAACGACCAGGCCGCAGAGGACCAGAATCGTCCTCGCGTGTCGTCGTAGCAAACGCATCATGTGTCTCCTGCGGGCTGCTAAAGCTCGTTGGCGTCGCCTGGGAGGATCGACGATTCGGAGAGTAGCCGCACGCCCGTCGGCTGTCAATGAAGATCGGACGAGTTTTGGCCGGATTTCACTGAAGATTCACGCGACGGCAGCCCGGGGGTCAGACGAACCTCGAACAGGCGGAGCCCGAGCCGCCTGCGATCGTCGGGGCCGCCGCGCTCGGCCGGCGAGAACGTCTGCGACGTGGTGAGCACGATTCGTCCGCCGCTCGCCTGGAGGCGGGACGCGAGCACGCCGACTCGGAGGGTGAAATCGCCGCTCAGATCGACGCGCGCGAGCGACGCGTCGCCGGCGCGAACCTCGAAGGTCGACGCCCGGTCGAAGTAGCTCAAGGGAGACTCGCCTCGAATGGTCAGGGTCGCGTCGCCCGCCGCCTGCGGGACCTCGATGACCGCCCGCTCGCTCATCCAGCGCCACGAGAGCGCCCTGGTACTGTCGAGCTCGGGCTCGTGGAAGCCCTCTCCCCACGCCCACATGAGGACGCCCGGCGACTGCACGTCGAACTGCTCGACCGACGTGGCGACCGGCACGCTCCCCGCCGTCGGCGTCGAGCGGACCGTCACGTCCGCCCACGCGCCGTCGCCGTCGAGTGCTCCGGCAGGCAGAGGGATCGTGCGCAGGTAGAACCCAGGGGCGGGAGCAACCTCCCACGTGTCGGCCTCCCGGTCGTCCACCGCCACCGTGAACTGCACAGCCGGATCGCCGGCAGCGCCGAGATTGCGGCCGCCGATCACGATGAGGGCGGCCTCCGGCCGGCGCCGGACGAACGCGCTGATGGGCCCCAGGTGCGGTCCTCGGTCCATGAGCCGGGCCATGCCGGCGGTCTCGGGCGTGAGGCTCCAGCCCTCGGTCGCGAACCAGCCGGGCGTGGTCATGTGGATGAGCGCCACGTCAGCCGGCCGCATCCCGCCGAACATCGACAGACTCGGGATGTCCCACCGGAAGAGGGTGGCGCCCTTCCGCGCTTCCGGATCCACGAGTGCCAGGTCGGTGCGGCGCGGGTCGGCGAGGAACGAGAGCGGGCCGCCACCGTTGCGCCAGTAGCGGGCCAGTTCGAGCCACTCGCGGCGCGGGGGCGCCGGCAGGCGCGGGCCGAGATCCCGGGGCTCCGCTTCGAGCGGCCGCTCGAGCGCCTGGTGCATCCCGAGGGTCGGCCGATCCGCCGCCGACGCCTCGGCCGCCACCTGATCGAACAGCCGAGCGGTCGGGCTACCCCGCTCGGCGTACGCGCGCTGCTGGGGCACCGCGATCGAGAGACTCCACGCGGCGATCCCCAGCGCCGCGACGATGCCGGCCCGGCCGAGCGCGCTCAGGGCCGTGGCCGCCAGGAACGTCACCGGCACGATGAGCGGCAGCGCGTAGCGCGAGAACACCGTGTCGTGGAACGCGAGGTGGAAGGCCAGGTACGGGAGGCTGATGGCGGCGACGGCCGTGGCCGTCCTGCGCTCCGACGCGAGCAGCACCAGGACGCCGGCGGCCGCCAGCGCAAGGACCACGCTCGCGAGTCCGACGTGATCCCACGGCCACACGAAGGTGCGCATGAGCGCGGCCGCCGCGAGCCGGGGCGTCGGGGTGAGGTAGAGCATCTCGACGCCCGCGAAGTCCTCCCCCGCCTGGGTACCGAGCGCGGCCAGGTACGCCTGGAGTCCCCCGCTCGCCACGAGCAGCGGGATGCCCCAGGCCAGCGCTCCCACCGTGAAGGCCACGGCGGCCCCGAGCAGCGCGCCCGCCACGCCCCGCCCGATGCGATCGGCCAGCACCACGACGAGCAGCGGCGTCGTGATCCACATCGTCTGGGACCGGAAGCCGATGGCGAAGCCGGCGAGGAGCGCGCCGAGGACGATCATGCGGCCCGACGCGGCCATCTCGGCAGGGTCGAGGCGGCCGTCACCGTCCGGCGTGGGATGCTGGCGCCACCACGCAAGGCCGAGGCACGCCAGCGAGCCGAGGGCCGCTGCCAGCCCGGGGACGTCGCTCATGGGTCTCGCCGTCAGGTACCACGTGAGCGGACACGTCGCGGCGAGCAGCGTCGCCAGGAGCGCCCGGCGTGACAGCGGAGGCCGACCCAGGCGCTCGGCGCCGCCCGGCGACAGGAGGCTCGTCACGCGGGCAATCAGCCACACCAGCACCAGCCCGCCGGCGAAGGACAGCGCGGCGAGCGCGCGCGCTTCGACCCGGTCCGCGCGGCCGTCCGGCCACAGGACGCCCGTCGCGGCCGTCGCGGCCTTCCCGAGCGCAATGTAGACGGGGTACCCGGGCGGGTGGGGCCTGTGGCGGGCCACGTCGAAGTCGCGTACGCCGAGCGCGAAGTTCACCGAGTCGATGTCTTCGAGGGTGGACGGGAGCGAGCTCACGTGCCCGGCGGCCACGAGCGCGAGGATCGCGGCGACGACGACCAGCGCCGGCGCGCCGCCGCGAGAAGGGGCCCCGGCGCTCACGTGACGGGGCGGAGCAGGAGCGGCTCGTTGAGGCTGCCCTGACGGTAGCCCCGTGGGTCGACGGCGACCTCGTCGTATCCGGTCGCCTTCACCGCGGCGTCGAGCGCCGCGGCCACACCGGGCTCGAGGGCGCGCGGCAGTTCGTCGCGCCCGAACTCGAGCCGGGCCAGCCGGCCGTGATGGCGCACGCGCACCACGCGGAAGCCGAGTTCGCGGAGGGCGTCCTCGGCGCGCTCGATCCGGCCGAGGACCTCGGCCGTCACTTCGGTGTGGTGAGGCACCCGCGACGAGAGGCACGCCGCGGCCGGCGCGTCCCAGATGCCGAGCCCGCACGCCCGCGCCAGACGCCGGAGGTCGTCCTTCCCGAGATCCACCTCGTCGAGGGGGCTTCGCACGCCGTGCGCGCGCGCGGCCGTGCGGCCCGGCCGGTAGTCGCCGCGATCGTCCGCGTTGGTGCCATCGACGACCGCGGAGAACCCGCGGGCACGCGCCATCGCGGTCAGGGTGCCGTACAGCTCGGTCTTGCAGTGGAAGCAGCGGTCGCCGGCGTTGGCCCGGTAGGCGGCGCGATCGAGTTCGTGGGTCTGGACGAACTCGTGGGCGAGGCCGAACTCACGCGCGACGCGCACGGCCTGCTCGCGCTGATAGGCGGGCAGCGACGGGCTGTCGCCCGTCACGGCCAGGGCGCGAACCCCGAGGACGCGCGCGGCCACGACGGCCAGGTAGGCACTGTCGACCCCGCCGCTGAACGCCACCACGACGGAGCCCAGCTCCAAGAGCACGGCTTCCAGCCGCGCCTCGCACGCGCGCGCGCCGGGGCCGGGCTGGTCGTCGGCGCCGCCCGCCAGCCGGGCGCCGCCTGGCGGCGGAGCGAAGTCAGTCGTCGTCGCCGTCCCCGTCGTCGTACTCGTCGTCGTCGTCGAGGTCGTCTTCCTCTTCCTCGTCGTCGTCTTCTTCCTCGTCGTCGTCATCGTCGTCGTCGAGATCGTCGTCGTCGGCGAACTCGAGCTCGAGCGGCGAGTCGTTCGAGACGCGCAGCAGCGATCCGCACTCCGAGCAGCTCAGTTCATCACCGATCTCGGCGTCGGCGCTGTCGATGTCGATCTCGGCGTCGCACTCGGGGCAATACGCGGACATGCGAATCACTCCTCGGAAACAACTTCGGCCCTCCCGCGGGCCACCGCGCACGATACGCGGCACCACGCGCAAGGGCGCGAAGAAGTGTTCGAATTATATGGGGAACCTGAGCTATTCTGCAACGAACTCGGACCCGAAACACATCGTATGTCCACCACTCCCGCATCCGCAAAATGCGTGGTGATCGCCGACGACAGCGCGTCGATCCGGGATCGGTTCCGTGCGGCGCTGGAAGGCGCCGGACATCGGGCGATCACCGTGCGGAGCGCCGCCGAGCTGTTCGCCCGCGTTCGCGCGGACCTGGCGCGGCTGGACTTGCTGGTGATCGATCTACGGCTCCCCCACTGCTCGGGCGCTGAGCTCATCGGCACGGTCCGCAAGCTCGACGAGGGCCGGTTGCCCATTCTGGCATTCAGCGGCACCGTCTCGAGCGCCGACGAGGTGCGGGAACTGGCCGCCCTGGGCGTGGCGGGCTACGTGAACGAATACAGCGCGGTGCAGCACATCCTGCCGTCGCTCGCGCCGCACCTGTTCCCCGACAACTTCAACCGCCGCGGAAGCCCGCGCGTGGTGCTCGGCATTCCGGCGGCGTATCACGTCGGAGCGACCATCGCGGCCGCACTGTCGCTGAACATCTCGCGTGGGGGCATCGCCATCCGTACGACCAGCCCGCTCGAGCCCATGACCAAGGTGCGCGTGCGCTTCAGGCTCCCCGGGTCGAAGAAGGACTTCGACATCGACGCGCACGTGCGCTGGAGCGACAAGCGGGCGGGAATGGGCCTGCAGTTCGACCGCGTCGATCCCGCGGACCAGGCGGCCATCGACGAGTTCGTGGACTCGCACTTCTTCCAGCCGCGGCGCCGCGACGAGGCCCCGGCCGGGGACACCACGCCGCAGGCTTGAGCGCCGGGATGGGCGTGCGGCGGCCTCGGGTGCGCCCCGCCGGCGCTCACTGGTGGCGCAGCAGCCGCATCGCGTTGGCCACGACCACGACCGACGCGCCGGTGTCGGCCAGGATCGCCATCCACAGCGTCGACCAGCCGGCCACCGCCAGCACGAGCACGGCCACCTTCAGGCCCAGCGACAGCGCGATGTTGGTCCGGACGTTCGCCAGCGCGGCGCGGCTGAGGCGCAGCGCGTAGGGCAGCTTCTGGAGCTCGTCCGACATCAGGGCGACGTCGGCCGCCTCGATCGCCGCCGCTGAGCCGACGGCGCCCATCGCAATCCCCACGTCGGCGGCCGCGAGCGCCGGGGCGTCGTTCACGCCGTCGCCGACCATGGCGATCGGCCCGTGGGCGTCCCTGAGCTCACGCACGGCCCTGAGCTTGTCGCCCGGCAGCAGGCCGGCCCGAACGTCGGTGACGCCCGTGGCCCGCGCGAGCGCCGAGGCGGCGCCGGGCGTGTCGCCCGTCAGGAGCGCGACGTGCGCCACGCCATGGTCGCGCAGCAGCCTGACGACGTCGGCGGCGACGGCCCGCGGACGATCGGCCACGCCGAGGACGAGCTGCACGGCACCGTCGACGAGCACGAAGACGGGCGTCTCGCCGCGCCCGGCATGCTCATCCACGGCGTCTGTCACCACGGCCGGATCGACGCCGTGCTCGATCGCCCACGCGCCGTTCCCGACCACGACGCGCCGGCCGTCCACGCGGGCCTGGACGCCCAGGCCGGGGTATTCGCGCACGTCCTCGGCGGTGGGCACGCAGATTCCGCGATCGCGCACGGCGTCCACCACCGCCCGCGCGATCGGGTGGCCGACGCGCAACTCGGCCGCCGCGGCGGCGCCGAGCGCGTCGTCCCCGGGGCCGGCCCCGACGGACTGCACGGACGCGACTCGGGGAGTTCCAGCGGTGAGGGTGCCCGTCTTGTCGAACGCCACCACGCGGATGGCGGCCAGGCGCTCCAGGTGGAGGCCGCCCTTCACGAGGACGCCGTGCCGGGCCGCGACGGCCAGCGCGGCCACGATCGACACGGGCGTCGAGATGACGAGGGCGCATGGGCACGCGACGACGAGGAGCACGAGCGATCGGTAGCCCCAGGTCGCCGCGGCGCCGCCGCCGAAGGCCACCGGAACGACGAAGACCGCGGCGGCGAGGGCCACGACCACGGGCGTGTACCACCGGGCGAAGCGGTCGATGAGCTGCTGCGCCGGCGCGCGCTGGGCCTGCGCCGACTCGACGAGGTGCACGATGCGGGCGAGCGTCGTGTCGCGCACCGCGCGCGTGACGCGCACGTCGAGCGCGCCCTGCCCGTTGATCGTGCCGGCGAAGACCTCGTCGCCGATGGTTCGCGGCACGGGCAGCGACTCGCCCGTGATCGGCGCCTGGTTCACGTCGGAGCGGCCGGCGACGACGACTCCGTCGAGGGGCACCTTCCCTCCCGGCGCCACCGCGATGATGGTGCCCGGCGCCACGAGGTCCACCGGCGTCACGTGATCGTGGCCTCCATGTCGGACGACCGCTTCGGCGGGCGCGAGCGTGATGACACCGCGGATGGCGTCGCGGGCGCGCTCCATCGTGCGGACCTCGAGCCACTGCGAGACCGCGAAGAGCCACACGACGGCGGCGGCCTCGGCCCAGTCGCCGAGCGAGAGTGCGCCGACCACGGCGACGAGCATGAGCACGTGGATGTCGAGGGATCGACGACGGATCGAGCCGAGCGCCTTGGCCGCCGGCTGCCGGCCGGCGAGCGCGACCGCCAGCGCGAACGCCGGCCAGCCCCACCGCGGGTCGGGCGCCAGCGCCTGCAGTGCCAGGCCGGCGGCGATGGCCACGCCGGCGACGACGACAGGGGCGAGGCCGTCTCCCGACGTCGGCACGTCCACCGGCCGCTCGTGCTCCAGCCAGGCGCGCATGCCGGTCTGCGCCACGGCGTCGGCGATGGCCGAGGCCGTGACCACGGCGGCGTCGTGCGCCACGCGCATCTTCTGCCCCACCACGTCGACCGACAGCGACTCCACCCCCGGCATCGGCGTGAGGCGCCGCTCGAGGATCGCCGCCTCCTCCGCGCAGTCCATGCCCGCCACGCGGAACACCGACTCGGCGTGAATGGCGCAGCGCGTGCAGACGGGCGTCGCCGCCGTCGTCACGGCCGGCGCCCCTGGCCCCGGGTGGTCTCCTCCACGTGGCGCAGGCCCTGACGGAAGAGCGTCACGATGTGCGCGTCGTCCAGCGTGTAGAACACCATGCGGCCGGCGCGGCGGCTTCGCACGAGGCGCATGGCGCGCAACAGGCGAAGCTGGTGGGAGGTGGCCGACTGGCTGAGCCCGACCAGCTGCGCGAGGTCGCACACGCACAGCTCGCCGTGGGAGAGCGCGTCGAGGACGCGCACGCGCGTGGGATCACCGAGCACCTTGAAGGTGTCGGCCAGCGCCTCGGCGGACCGGGCCGCGATGAGCGTACGGCGGAGGCGCGCCACCCTGGCGGGGTCGATGTGGAAGACGTCGCAGGCGTCGGCCGGCGGCTCGGGCACTCGAGCACCGCCGGCGTCGGCCGGCGGCTCGGGCACTCGAGCACCGCCGGCGTCGGCGGGCGGTTCCGGCGCCAGCGCGCCGACGGCCACGGGCGGGGCGGCCTCGATATATGAACGCCTGCTCATACGTTCAGGATAGCAGACGGACCACCCGCACGGACGGCCGCCGGCGAAGTCGCCGCGGGCCGGCCGCGATGCGCTATGGGGTCAGGATCTGTCGAGTGGTCGCGATGCCGTTCACGGCGGCCCGCGAGTAGGCGGCTGGGCGGTACTGGCCGGACAGCCAGAGCGGATTCTGGTCGAAGTAGTGGGCGCTCATCGGATGGCCCGACTGGCCGGTCGGGAGCACCACCTTGGAGTCGTCCCAGCCCCCGACGTCGAGGATCTGCCGCCACGACGGATGCTCCCACGCCCCGAACCCGGCCAGCCGTCGATGGCTGATGCGCATCACCGTGGTGCCGTCGCCCGGGACGGGCACCGGTCCCCTGTTGAAGAACCAGCCGGCGATCCGCCCGCCGGCCGACAACGCGTGGGCGAAGGTCGCGGCGTGCACGCGGTCCCAGCCGCGCGCGCCGGACGACCGGGCGGCGAGGTCCGCCGCCGCGTCGGCCGCCGCCAGCAGGAAGATGTCGTCGCGCGTCTCCTTCCGGTCCACGGTGCCGATGTCATCCCACCACCGCGCACCGGGGTCGTCGAGAATCGTGAAGAGACCGGCCGGGCGTTCCGCGCCCGCCCACTGGTAGAACCGCCGGAAGAGCGGCTCGGGGAGGTCGTCCGAGAACGTCCGGCGCCACAGGCGATCTTCGAACGCCTCGTACAGCGCCGACTCCTCGCTGCCGTCCACCTTCCGATTCCAGCCGCGCAGCCGCTCGAGCGCGGCCACGGCGCGGGGATCGGCGTCGCCCTGGGCGGCCCTGGCGAGCGCGGGGTCGACCCCCTGGAGGACGTCGTTCGCAGCGCCGCTGACCAGATCCGCCTGCAGGGCGCTGGCGGCCTGGACGTCGAACCTCGCGGCGGAGGCGAGCACTTCGGTGAGACGGGCGGCGCGGTACGGCGCCACCCAGTCCTTGGTGACGAGCGGCTCGGCGGCGCGGGTCACCGGGTTGTTCGAGCTCGCAAGGAAGCCTCGCGACGGGTTGAACACGCGCGGCAGGACGCCGGGGCCGCCGATCGTGCCGTTCCAGTCCGCGGCCCCGGCCTCGGGCCGGCTGCCGTCGCCGGCGGTCCGCCGCGGCAGCGCCCCCGTGAGCATGTAGCCGATGTTGCCATCCACGTCCGCGTACAGCGCGTTCTGCGAGAGCGCCGACAGCTGGTCGAGCGCGCCCTGGAACTCGACCCAGCTCGACGCCCGGTTCAGGGCCTCGAACGCATCGCCATAGCCGCCATCGAAACCCGCCCATCGCAGGACGAACGCGCGCTGCTGGCCTTCGCGCGGGGCATCGGGCGAGAGCCACGCCGGCGGCGCCTCCCAGTCCAGCGACTCGTCGGCGAAGACCACGCCGCCGCGGGTGCGCCAGACTTCGAACGGCTCGGGCGTCGACCGTCCTTTCACGGCAATCTGGACGGTCTCGACGTCCACGGGCTCCCACCCTCCCGCCCCTCGGACCCGGCGTGCCGCCAGATCGAAGGTCGCGAGCGCGAGGTCCTGCACGTCGGCGCCGCTGTTGGTGAAGCCCCAGGCGATCCGGGCGTTGTGGCCGATTGCGACGAAGGGCGTGCCCGGCACCGACACGCCCTGCACGTCGAGCCCCGCGGCCACGAGGTGCAGCTCGTACCAGACGGACGGCATCTCGATGAGGAGGTGCGGGTCGTTGGCGAGCATCGGCCGCCCCGTGGCCGTGCGCGCGCCTGACACGACCCACGCGTTGCTGTTGCCGCGCGGGGCCGTGGGATCGAGCCACTCGAGCCCCGGGGGATAGGTGAATCGGGCCACGGCGCCGCTGTCCGGCGACGGCGTGGCAGGAGCGGCCGGGGGCGGCGAGGGAGGCGGCGCGGCCTCGACGGGCACGGCGGTCTCGGCGAGCTCGCCGAGCACGGTGGGCCCGGCGTCGGGGTACGCACCGGTGAGCCGCGTCGCGGCGGCGGCGCCGATGGCGGCGGTGAGCGCGTGGCGCACGAGCTCCGCGCCCTGGTTCTCGGCCAGGCGGAAGGCGAGCAGCCTGCCAATCGCGAGCGAGTCTTCGGGGCGCCACGGGTCCGGGGTCACGCCAAGCAGCTGGAACTCCGGCGCGCGCAGGCGGCCCACCTGCGCGCCCGTCACCGCGTTCACGCCCTCCGCATAGCGCACGAGCGCCGACTTCGCGGCCGATCCGAGACGCGCGAACTCGGCCTGCGCCGCCGCGCGGATACCCAGTGTGAGCATGCGGCGATCGATCGGGAGCGTCGCGGACCCGAGCATCTCCGACAGGCGGCCGTACGCGGCGCGACGGTAGAGCTCCATCTGCCACCGCCGATCGCGTGCGTGCAAGGCGCCGGCGACGAGCCACGCGTCGCCGGCGTCGCGCGCATAGACGTGCGGCACGCCGTACGCGTCGGACAGCACCTCGACGGGACCGGCCAGACCGGCGAGCCGCCACTCGGCGTCATATGTAGGCACGGAGGCGCGCAGCCACCACCAGGCGGCTCCGGCGGCGATGACGGCGAGCACCACGATCCCGACGACGACCCGCTTCACTGGCCTCCTCCGGCCCCCGCCGGCGCTTGCCGCTCGTCCGGGGCTTCGATTAGGATCGGGGGCTGTCGCAGCTCAACTGCAGCCCGTCTAAAGCTTACAGTCTAGACAGGTTAGACGCCAGACTCCATCTACAGTACGCCGGAGGACAACCACCGTGATCGAGGTGCAACACCTCAGCAAACGCTACGGCCCGTTCACGGCCGTCGACGATGTCAGCTTCAGCGTCGGCGCCGGTGAAATTCTGGGCTTCCTCGGTCCGAACGGCGCAGGCAAGACCACGACGATGCGGATCATCACCGGCTACATGCCGGCCACGCAGGGCACGGTGACGGTCGCCGGCCACGACGTGTTCGCCTCCCCGATCGAAGCGAAGAAGCACACGGGCTACCTCCCCGAGACGCCGCCGCTCTATCCCGACATGACGGTGCGCGACTACGTGACCTTCGTCGCACGCATCAAGGGCGTGCCGTCGCGCGAGGTCAGCGGCCGCGTGGACGAGGTGATGCGGAAGACGCACATCGCCGACATGGCCTCGCGCCACTGCGGGAAGCTCTCGAAGGGCTACAAGCAGCGCGTGGGCCTGGCGCAGGCCCTCGTGCACAACCCGGACGTGCTGGTGCTCGACGAGCCGACGGCGGGCCTGGATCCCAAGCAGATCATCGAGGCGCGTCAGCTCATCAAGGAACTCGGCGGGAGTCACACGGTCGTCCTCAGCACTCACATCCTGCCGGAAGTCTCGCAGACGTGCCAGCGCGTGGTCATCATCGCCAAGGGCAAGGTGGTGGCCGTGGACACGCCGGACAACCTCACGGCGCGGCTCCGCGGCAGCGAGACGATGTACCTCCAGATCGCCGCCCCCGGCGCGGACGTCGTGCCGGCGCTGTCGTCGGTGCCAGGCGTGACGCGCGTGAAGGCGGACGTGAACGAGCACGGCCTCGTGTCGGCCGAAGTCGAGAGCGACCACGGACGCGACGTGCGGCGGGAGCTGGCGGCAGCCGTCGTCACGAGCGGCTGGGGGCTGCTCGAGCTGCGGCCGATGCGGATGAGCCTCGAGGACATCTTCCTGAGCCTGACGACGGAAGACGCGGACGCCGGCGCCAGCGCTTCGGAGGGCCCCGCCTCCCCGGGGCCGGACGCCGAGGCGTCCACGGAGGGCGACCATGCGTAACATCCTGACGATCGCGCGCAAGGAGGTGCAGGCGTACTTCGCCTCGCCGATCGCCTACGTGGTCATCGGCTTCTTCGCCCTCCTGTACGGCTACTTCTTCTACACGCTGCTCTGGTACTTCGACCGCCAGAGCATGCAGGTCCAGCCGGGCATGGGGATGACGATGAACATCAACCAGATGCTCATCGGTCCCGTGTTCATGAACGTGAGCGTCATCGTGCTGTTCGTCATGCCCATGATCACGATGCGCACCTACGCGGAGGAGAAGCGCTCGGGCACGATGGAGCTGCTGCTCACCTCCCCGCTCACGGACATGCAGATCATCCTGGGCAAGTTCCTGGGCGCGATGGCCCTCTACGGCGTGATGCTGGCGGTGACGCTCATCCACGTCGGCTTCCTGTTCGTCTACGGGCAGCCGGAGTGGAAGCCGGTGGCGACGGGCTACCTGGGCCTCCTGCTGATGGGCGGCTGCTTCATCTCGGCGGGCCTCCTCATCTCGAGCCTCACGAAGAACCAGATCGTGGCGGGCATGGTGACCTTCGCGGTCTTCCTGCTGCTCTGGGTGGTCAACTGGATCGGGCAGTCGCTGGGGCCGACCGGCCAGGCGATCGTGTCGCACCTGTCGATCACCGATCACCTGGACGACTTCGCCCGCGGCATCATCGACACGAAGCACCTCGTCTACTACGCGAGCTTCATCGTGTTCGGACTCTTCCTCACGGCCAAGTCCGTGGACAGCGAACGGTGGCGAGGCTGATGGCGACTCGAATCTCGGCAATCGTGGGATGGATCGGCACGGCCCTCGTGGTCGTGGCGCTGGCGCTGCGCTTCCTCAAGCCGGAATGGGATCAGTACCGCACCTACGCGGCCTGGGCCGGCCTGGCCTTCATCCTGGTGTACCTCCTGGCCCAGTGGCGCGAGTCGGCCACCGGCGCCAACGCCCGCCAGACGCGGATGGGCACGATGTCGGTCGTGAGCGTGCTCGCCATGCTGGCCATCCTCGCGGCGATCAACTACCTCGGCGTCCGCCAGAACAAGCGGTGGGACCTCACGGCGAACCAGATCTTCAGCCTCTCGGACCAGACGCTGAAGGTCATCCAGGGCCTGGACGCGCCGGCGAAGATCACGGTCTTCGATCAGGCGGCGAATTTCGATCGCTTCAAGGACCGGCTCGAGGAGTACCAGTACCAGAACAAGCAGTTGTCGCTCGAGTACGTGGACATCGACCGTCAGCCGGCGTTGGCGAAGGCCGCCAACGTGACGCAGCCGGGCACGATGGTGCTCGAATACAAGGGCCGGGTCGAGCGGATCACGCAGCTCGACGAGCAGGACATCACCAACGCGTTCATCAAGGCCACGACCGGCGAGGAACGCAAGGTGTACTTCACGCAGGGACACGGCGAGAAGGATCCGGCCGCCACCGATCGGCTCGGCTACAGCGGCGTCGCCGATGCGCTGAAGGGCGACAACTACGCCTTCGAAAAGCTCGTGCTGGCGCAGTCCCCGGCCGTGCCCGACGGAGCCACGGCCGTCGTCGTGGCCGGACCCGTGACCGATTTCTTCCCCGCTGAGATCGACGCCCTGAAGGCCTATCTCGACAAGGGCGGCAAGCTGATGGTGATGCTGGATCCGCCCGACAAGCCCGGCGCACCGACGCTGCCGAACCTGACGGGCTTCCTCAAGACCTGGGGCATCGAGGTGGGCGACGACGTCGTGGTCGACGCCTCGGGCGTGGGGCAGATCTTCGGCGCGGGCCCCACCGTGCCGGTGGCCGCCAGCTATCCGACCCACGCCATCACGGACCGCTTCAACCTGATGACGGCCTTCCCGCTGGCCCGCTCGCTCACGACGACGCCCGCGGACGGGCACACCGCGCAGGCGTTCGTCGAGACCAGCCCGCGCAGCTGGGCCGAGAAGGACGTCGCGAGCCTGTCGTCGGGCACGGAGGTCTCGCTGGACGAGAGCAAGGGCGATCGCCAGGGACCCATCGTGCTCGCGGCCGCGGTCTCGGCGCCCCTGCCCGGCCAGCCGGCGACGCCGCCCGCGCCCGTTCCCACCGACACGCCCGAGCCGCCGAAGCCCGAGACGCGAGTGGTGGTGTACGGCGACTCGGACTTCGCCGCCAACTACGGCCTCGGCATCCAGGGCAACCGCGACCTCTTCATGAACTCGCTCGGCTGGCTGTCGCAGCAGGAAGGGCTCATCGCGGTCCGGGCGCGGTCGCCCGAGGACCGGCGACTCACGATGACGGCGGATCAACTGAACCGGATGATGATCCTGTCGATCTTCCTCATCCCGGCGACGGTGTTCGGGCTCGGCATCTACACCTGGTGGCGGAGGCGGTAGGCCATGCGCGGACTGTGGTCCACGATCGGGCTCGTCGCCGTGGCCGCCGGGCTCGGCGCCTACATCTACTTCGTCGACTCGGGCCGTCCGGACACGGAGGCCAAGGAGAAGCTCTTCACCGTCGCCGCCGATGACGTGGAGGAGCTGCGGGTCGTGGCCAAGGGCGACACCACGGTGCTGAAGAAGACCGACGGCACGTGGCGCCTGGTGGAGCCGGTGGCCACCGACGCCGACCAGAGCGACGTGACGTCGCTGCTGGGGAGTCTCACCGGGCTGGAGATCAACCGCGAAGTGGATCCGAAGGCCACGGACCTGGCGCAGTACGGGCTCTCGTCGCCCAAGGCCGACATCACCTTCACCGCCAAGGGCGGCGTCACGGGTCGGATCCGCCTGGGCGACCAGACGCCGACCGGCAGCGACCTCTACGCGGTGAAGGATGACGGCGGGCGGGTGGTCCTGGTGTCCACCTTCGTCGAGACGAACCTCTCCCGGTCCACCTTCGAGCTCCGCGACCGGCGCGTCCTGCACTTCGAGCGCGACAAGGCCGACGGCCTCGAGATCACCAACGCGAAGGGCACGACGGTGCTGACGCGGTCGAACTCGGACTGGCGCGTGACCGCACCGTCGACGGCCCGCGGCGACTACGGCGCGATCGAGGGTCTGCTCACGCGCCTCTCCACGGCCACCATGTCGGGCATCGAGGCGACGAGCGCCGACGACCTCGAGAAGTACGGGCTCGACACGCCCGTCTCGACCGTCGTCGTGAAGACGGGTTCCAGCAGCGCGACGCTGGCCGTGGGCGCCGAGGCCGACGGCAAGACCTACGCGCGCGACCTCTCGCGGCCGCTGGTGTTCACGGTCGACAACACGCTCGCGGGTGACGCGGCCAAGGGCGCGGACGACTACCGCAAGCAGGAGCTCTTCGACTTTCGGGCGTTCTCGGCCCGCCAGCTCGTGCTGACGCGCGGCGCCGAGACCATCACGCTGAAGAAGGAGAAGGGCGCCGAGAACACGCCCGACAAGTGGACGCTGACCGCCGGCGGCTCCACGCGCGATGCCGACCCCTCGAAGATGGAAGACATGCTCGCCAAGCTGTCGAACCTGCGGGCCGACGGCTTCGTGAGCGCGGCGCCGGCCGCCGCCACGCCCATCCTGAAGGTCAGCGTCGAGTTCGACGAGGACAAGAAGGAGGAGGCCAGCATCGGACGCGCCGGCACCGACCACTTCGGCAGCCGGCCGGACGAGACCGGCGCCATGCGGCTCACGGCGCCCGCGATCGAGGAAGTGACGAAAGCGATCGACGACGTGCTCGCGCCGCCGGCGCCCACGCCGCCGCCGACCGCGGCCGGCGCGGCAGCCACGCCCGAGAAGAAGCCATGATCCCGCGGCGGCTCCGCGCCGTCGCGCTCGGAGTCGCCGTTTCGTTCGGAGCCGGCTGCGCCACGGCCCGCCCGCCGGCGCCCGCCGGGTCCACGGCCCCGGCGTCCGACACCGCCGCGCCGCCCACGACCGGCCACGGCGAGGGGCGCGGTCCGGTCCTGGCGCGCGCCATCGACGGGGTGCTGGCGTCCCCGGCCTTCGCCAGGGCGTCCGTGGGTCTGGTCGTCCAGTCGTTGGCGACTGGCGAGACGCTGTACCGCCGCAACGGCCAGACGTGGCTCGTGCCGGCGTCCACCATGAAGGTGCTGACGGCCGTGGCCGCGGCCCAGCGCCTGGGGTGGAACTACCGATTCGAGACACGCCTGGTCGCCCTCGGGCCAGTCGTCGACGGCGTCCTGGACGGGGATCTGCTGGTGGTCGGCACCGGCGATCCGACGATCAACGCCAGGCACCCCTCCCGCGTCGACGTGCTCGACGCCTGGGCCGCGGCGCTCCGCGCGCAGGGCATCCGCCGCATCGCCGGCCACGTCATCGGGGACGACCGGCTCGTGGAGCCGATCGGCTGGGGCATCGGCTGGGCGTGGGACGACCTCGTGGAAGACTACGGCGCCCCGTACGGCGCGCTCCAGTACAACGAGAACGTCGTGCGCCTGACGATGGGCCCTGGCGTCACCCCCGGTGCGCCGCCGGTGTTCTACCTGTCGCCGGCGGAGCATGGGCTCCTCGTGGACCTCCAGGCCACGACGGCGGCCGTAGGCGCACCGGCGTCACTCAGCGCCGTGCGGCAGCCAGGGACCCGCCTCCTGGAGATCCGTGGACAGGTGCCACTCGACGGCGCCCCGATGTCCACCACCGTCGCGGTGCCGAATCCCACCCAGTTCTTCGCCGGCCAGCTCCGACAGGCGCTGCTGCGCCACGGCATCGAGGTGAGCGGGGCGGGCATCGACGTGGACGAAGCCAGCGATCCGCCGCGGGCGTCTGACGGGACGACGCTCCTCGTCGATCAGTCGGCGCCGCTGTCCGACATCGCGGCGGCCATGCTGGCCTGGAGCATCAACGTCTACGCGGAGACGCTGGTCGTGGCGCTCGATCAGACGCCGCCAGCCACGGCCGCGGACGGCCTGGACGTCCTGCGCTCGACGCTCGAGGCGCTCGGCGTCCCGCGCGGCACCTTCCTCACCCGCGACGGATCGGGCTTGTCCCGGAACGACTACCTGTCGGCGGATGCCCTCGTCGCGACGCTGGCGGGCGCCTGGCACAGCCCGACGCTGCGCGGGCCGCTGATGGAGGCCCTGCCGTTCGCAGGCGGACCCGGCACCCTGCAACGCCGCCTGGCTGGCACCCCGGCCGCCGGTCGCGTCAGGGCCAAGACGGGGTCGATGTCGAACGTCCGGTCCCTGGCCGGCTACGTCGACTCGCTGGCGGGAGAGCCGCTCGTGTTCGCGTTCCTGGCGAACGGCTTCGACGTTCGAGCCTCCGAGATCGACGCGGGGGTGGACGCACTCCTCCAGGCGCTCGTCGCCCTGCCGCGGGACTGACGCCGTCTCCGCTCCCTGAACGACGACGGGCCGCTCCGTCGCGAGGACGAAGCGGCCCGCACGGGTCGACGACAGTGGCGGCTCAGTGCACCTTGAGCTGCCAGACACCCTGACCGTGGGTGCCGGCGTAGAGGACGCCGCGCTCGGGCACGAGCACCAGGTCCGCGACGGTCACATTGGGCAGCCCGGCCGCCGGCAGGTGCCACACGGGCGAGTTCTTCTGCTTCTGCACCACGCCGAAGTCGGTGCCGACATACAGCGTGCCCTTGCTGGTCACGACGACGGAGGTGGCCGGGATGTCGCCGAAGCCGTTGTTCTTCTGCCCGTCGAGGTTGGCGAACGTCACCGCGCCGGTGCCCGGGTCGTACGTCACCTCGAACACGTGACCCGGCGTGGCGGGCGTCTTCGCGTTGAAGCCGCTGTAGGTGATCCACGCGTGGTTGGCGTTGGCCGGATCGACGAAGATCGACGTGGGGTACCGCGGCGGCGCGGCCGCGGACTGGGAGTCGAGGCGCGTGAACTGGACGTTCACGGGAG
This sequence comes from Vicinamibacterales bacterium, assembly GCA_041394705.1. Classification (GTDB taxonomy): domain Bacteria; phylum Acidobacteriota; class Vicinamibacteria; order Vicinamibacterales; family UBA2999; genus CADEFD01. The sequence goes on along the minus strand of JAWKHS010000015.1, from coordinate 27,816 downwards.
CCGCGTCGTCGGCGTTGGTCGACACGAACACGCGGCCGAGGCTGGTCGCCACCCACAGCGTGGACGTGTCGCTCCTGCCGCGCTCGACCACGGAGACGAAGCCGCCGGCCCGGTCACCCCACACGGGGGCGGTCAGCCGGCCGTCGGTGCCCGGATCGCCAAGCGGCTTGAAGTCGTCGCAGATGTCGATGGTCGGCTCGTAGACGCCGTTGCCGTCGATGTCGCCGCTGCCGGTCCACACGTTGCAGGCGTTGAGCACGTCCGCGCGCGGGAAGGCGGAGTTGAGCCCGTTGTTGCCGGCGCGGAACACGTGCTCGCGGCCGTGCCACAGGCGGCCCGGCACGACCGGGTCCGTGATGGCGTTGCCGACGAACGGCACCTGCTCGCCGCCATAGAAGACGAACATCGTGTCGGACACCCAGGTCACATCGGTCTGGTTCTGCGGCGTGAAGCTGACCTCGATCTGGCCCTGCTGCCAGGCCGTCATGCGGAAGTCCGGGTTGCCGCCGAGGGCGTCGAACGCGTTGTGGCCGCCGTCGGCGATGTTGGTGTTCAGCCACGTGTCGCCGCCCAGCGTCTCCCACGAGCCGTTGTCCTGGGTGCCGCCGGCGATGATGTCGGGATTCGCCTTGTTGTATTCGAGCTGGTAGAAGTGCAGGGTCCGCAGGCCCTTGTTGATGGGCTCCAGCCGCTCGGGAATCCGCGCGAGCACCATCTGGCACAGGGCCAGGCGCTGGGCGTTCGTGATGAGCTTCACCGCCGAGCAGTCGGCCGAGTCGTCCACGAACGCACCGTTCGAGCGGATGACCCCGCCGTCCCCCAGGTCGAAGAACTGCCGCCAGTTGGACGGGTTCGTGACCATGAAGTGGTGATCGGGATGCGCCTGGACGGGATAGAAGTCGTCGGAGGCATCCTCGCTCATGTCGGTGAAGGAGATGCCGGCGTTGGTCGAGAGCAGGATGCCGCGGCCGTTGGACCGGCCGGACACGAAGTTGTTCTCGTTGTACTGGTAGGACCCGCCGATGTAGACCGTGTCGGCCCCGGCGCCAGGGGGGACGATCACGTAGTTGTCGTACGAGCACTGGCCGTCGCAGTACGCCACGCTCGAGAAACCCGCGGGGTTCGCGAGGCTCGTGCTCGAGAGCGTGATCCACGAGGCCTGGACGGCCGCGGCGGACGCGACGCGGACGGCGTCGTTGCGCCGGAACTGCGCGGTGAGGCCCCCGCCGCCGATGCCCGCGTACATGCGGGTGTCGCCGCCGAGCTGCACGACGTCGAACTCGGCGCGCTCGGCCGTGCCGGCGCCGAGGAGCGGCAGGATCTGCTCCCACGTGTTGCCCAGATCGCGCGAGCGCCAGATGCCGCGCGACAGGAACGAGACATAGACGGTGTTCGGGTCCACCGGATCGAACATCACGCGGCGGGCGCCGCGCGGCGAGCAGGCCGTCTGGTTCAGCGCGACCTGGTCCGGCGTCGACGACGTGCAGAGGTTCGCCGCGCCCTGGCTGACGATCGTCCAGTTCCTGCCGCCGTCGAGCGAGCGGTAGAGCCCGAAGTGCGGGGCCCCGGGAATGAGGGCGTCCACGCCGCCGCAGCAGGTGTTCGAGACGCCCAGGACGCCCCGGCCAGACGCGGCGAAGACCACGTTGGGATTGCCCGGCTGCACGGCGATGGAGCCGACGGCGCGGCCGGCGAACGCCGACGTGCCGATTGGTCCCTGCCACGACTTGCCGCCGTTGGTGGTCCGGTAGAGGCCCACGCCAGCCGTGCAGCCGCTGCCGCACGCGTTCGGCTCACCGGTGCCGGCCCAGATCGTGTTCGCCGACGGGTCGTTCGGGTCCAGCTCGAGCGCCGCGACGTTGTTGTGCTCGAAGGTCTGCGACACGAACTCCCACGCCGGCTCCGCCGCCAGCGCGTCCCCCGTCATCCAGACGCCGCCGTTGGCGTTGGCCAGCCACAGGCGACAGTCACCCGCCGAGCAGTTCGGGTCGATGACGCCTGCGATCGTGCGCCCGCTGAAGTTGCCGGTGCCCGCGTTGTAGACCGAGCGGTCACGGAACTGGTTGTCCGCGCCCTTGCCGTACACCGGGCCGAGCGGCGTCCAGGCGCCGCCGCCCACGGCCGGCCGGGCCTTCAGATTGAGCCAGGCGCCGCGCGCCCCCGCGAAGGCGGAGTACGGGATGTCGGTGCCGGGCGTGGCGTGCTCCAGCCAGTCCTGCGCGCCGGTGCCGCCGGCACCTTCCTCGAGCACGGTCGCGGCGCCAGGCGTGAACGTCGCCATCGCCGCCAGCTTCTTGGTGAGGGCCGACGGCAGCTCCTCGCCGCCGATTTCCTCGTGTTCGAACTCGTCGTCGTCGTGATCGACGAACGGCCGAATGGTGCTCAGTGGCGCAATCAAGGCCGCCAGAACCAGGGTCAGCGTGCCGAACATCAGCCGGTAGCGCATGCATCGCTCCTGCGAAAGGGCCCGGGTGCGAGTCCCGAGCGGTCAGCCATTCTCGTTGCGGCCGCGGTGCCGGTCAAGCCAGACGGTGGGGCGTCGGAACACGACGGCGGCCGGCCGCGCGGGCCCCTCAGAACTGGACGTAGGCGCCCAGGATGGAGGCCATCACGAAGCCGACCACGCCGACGGCGAGCGCACCGGCCAGGCCCACCGCGAACGGCTTGAGGCCGACGCCGCGGAAGACCGCCACGTTCGTGTTGAGGCCGACGGCCGCCATCGCCGTGCCCAGCAGCCAGCGGGCTCCGGCCGTGTCGCCGATGAACGAAGTGACCGCGGCCCACGACTGGCCGTCCCAGACGCCGAGGGCGAGCTGGCCGGCGCCGAGCATCGCGTCGGCCACCGAGCGCACGGCCGCCATTGCGACGAACCCGATCACGAAGGTCGGGACGAGCGCTTTCAGCCGCGGCCGGCCCCGGCCGGCGGCGGCCCCGGTCCTGGCGTGCATCCAGGTCAGCACCGGGATGACACCGGCCAGGAACAGGTTGCGGGTGAGCTTTGTCACCGTGGCGACGCGCAACACCGTGTCGTCCGCGTAGATCTGGCGGTAGGTCAGGGCAGCGCCGACGACCTGCGAGGTGTCGTGGACGGCCGTGCCCAGGAAGAGGCCGATGGCGGCCGAACTCCCGAGGAGCGCGTGGGCCAGGTAGGGATAGACGAGCATGCCGAAGAGACCGAACGCGACGATGTTCGCCACGGCGTAGGCGACCTCGCGCTCGTCGGCATCGATGGCGGGCGCCGTCGAGACGATGGCCGTCACGCCACAGATGCTGGTACCGGCCGCGATGAGCGCGCCGAGGCGCGGGGGCAGCCCCAGGCGGCGGTTGAACCACGTGACGAAGACGAGCCCGGTGGTGATGGCCGCCACCACGACGGGCACGCCAGCCAGGCCGAGACGCGCGGTCTCCACGACGCTGAGCTTGATGCCCACGAAGATGATGCCGAGCCGGAGCAGCGCGGTCGTGCAGAAGGCCAGCCCGGGACCGAGCGCCCCTGGCAGCGGCAGCAGGTTACGCAGGAGCAGGCCGAGCACGATCGCGACCGGCACGCCCGAGATCGGGCTGGCGCCCGACAGGCCGCGAGCCGCGAGGAACGCGCGTCCGAGGACATCGGCGGCGCCGAACCCCAGCAGCATGACGGCGATGGCCGCCGTCACTCCGGGGATGTGCGCCGTCGTGGAGGTGCTCGTCGCTCGTCGTTCGCCCATCGCCCTGCGCGTCCCGAATGCGCTACGTCAGCAGCCAGGCGCCGCCCACGACGACCGCGGCCGTGGATGCCGCGACGAGCACGACACGGCGGAGCGGTCCCGCCGCGCCTCCGCCGACCAGGGAGACCGCCCCGACGAGCGCCGCGAATCCCGTCATGGCCATGACCGCACCGGCCCCGAACCCCCCGAGATACGCGACGGCGTCGGCCCGTGACGCGAACATGAGCGACGGCAGCACGCCGTAGAGGTGCGCGCTTCCGGCCAGGCCGTGCAGCGTGCCCATCGCGAAGGACGGCGTCCCGGACGCGTGGCTGTGGGAGGCGCCCGCGTGGGCGCGCCAGAGCCCCCAGGCACCCACCGACACCAGGGCGGCGCCGACCATCCGCTCGCTCCAGGCCGACAGCGCCTCGACGGGCAGGAGCTCGCGGAACGCGAGCAGCAGGAGCCCGACGAGCATGACGCCGGCGGTGTGCCCGAGCCCCCAGGCGAATCCCGCCCGCCAGGCGGGCCGGTCGTCGTTGGCGACCAGCGGGGCGACGGCCGCAAGGTGGTCCGGCCCAGCCACCACGTGCAGGGCACCGGCCAGTACGCCGGCTAGAGGAGCGAGCATGATCGGCGGCGCGACACTAGCGTTGGATTGCCTTCAGCGCGAAGAACTCATCGAGCGCGAGCGGTCCGATCTCGCGGCCGATTCCCGACTTCTTGAAGCCGCCGAAGGGCGCGAGCGGGTTGAAGCGTCCGCCGTTCACGTCCACCTGGCCGGTCCGCAGCCGGCGGGCGACGGCCATGGCGCGGTCGGGCGTACCCGCCCACACGCCTCCCGACAGCCCGTACGGGGAGTCGTTGGCGAGGCGGACGGCGTCGTCCTCCGTGTCGTACGGCACGATCGCGAGCACCGGCCCGAAGATCTCCTCCTGGGCGATCGTCATCCGGTTGTCGACGTCCGCGAAGATCGTCGGCTCCACGAAGTAGCCAGTGGAGAAGGCGGCTGGGCGCCCGCCGCCCGCGACGAGCCGCGCGCCCTCGCTCCGGCCCTGCGCGACGTACCCGAGCACCGTGTCCCGCTGGGCGGCCGACACGAGCGGGCCGAGCCGCGTCGCCGGGTCGAAGGGGTCCCCGAGGGTCAGCTTCGACAGCTGCGCCACGGCCCGGTCGATGGCCTCGGCCTGGCGCGCCCGCGGCACGAGCAGGCGTGTCCACGCGGAGCAGGTCTGTCCGGCGTTCTGCATGCAGTGGTTCACGCCCGCCGGGATCGCCTTCTCGAACGGCGCGTCGTCGAGGACGACGCAGGCGGACTTGCCGCCGAGCTCGAGGCAGACCTTCTTGACGCCGTCGCCGGCCACGGCGGCGACACGGCGGCCGGCGGCGAGCGAGCCGGTGAAGCTCACCATGTCGACGCCCGGGTGCGCCGCGATGGCCTCGCCCACGACGCGGCCGGGTCCGGACACGATGTTGAGGACGCCGGCCGGCAGGCCAATCTCCCTGGCGGCGTCGGCCAGCATGAACGCCGTGAACGGCGCGAGCTCGGCCGGCTTGAGCACGACGGTGCACCCCGCGGCGAGCGCCGGCGCCACCTTGCACACCACCTGGTGGAGCGGATAGTTCCAGGGCGTGATGCACCCCACCACGCCTACGGGTTCCTTGACGACCAGTGAGTTGCCGAGCTCCTCTTCGAGCTTCGCCTCGCGTACGTAGCCGGCGTTGGCGGCGAGCATCCCGACCGGAAACTCGGCTTGCACCTTCGTGGCGTACCCGAGCGCCGTGCCCACCTCGTGGGCGATCGCCGAGGCGATGTCGGGCACGCGGGACTTCATCGCGACGGCAAGCTTCTCGAGCCAGTCGGCACGCTCGGCGATGGAGGTGGCTCCCCACTCGCCGTCGAAGGCCGCGCGCGCTGCGGTCACGGCCCTCTCGACATCGGCCGCCGTGCCGCGCGGCACGTGGCCGACCACCTGCTCGGTGGCCGAGGAGACGACGTCGACGCGCTCCGAGGTGGAAGACGCGCGCCAGTCGCCGCCGATGAACAGGCTGGAATACGAGCGCATGTGGATGGTCCGGCCCGCGCCCGCGGGCCGTCACGAATTGTACTCCGCCCGGCGCACCGCCGGCCCGCGGTATCCTGTTCGCCGGCGTTCGGTGGTCGACGCCTGACATCGTCGAGGGAGTGACCGATGCGGATCGAAGGCAAGACGTTCATCGCGACCGGCGGCGCGTCGGGTCTGGGGCGCGCCGCGGCCGAGGCGATCGTGGCCGCGGGCGGCCACGTGGTCCTCGCCGATGTGAACGCCGAGACGGGCGCCGCAACGGCGGAGGCGCTGGGCGCGCGGGCGGCCTTCGTGAAGACCGACGTGTCGAGCGAGGCGGATGTCCAGGCGGCCGTCCAGGCGGCGGTCTCGCACTTCGGCGGCCTGCACGGCGTGGTGAACGCCGCCGGCATCGGCCCGGCCGCCAAGGTGCTGGGCAGAAACGGGCCGCACCCCCTCGACCTCTTCGAGCGGACGATTCGCGTCAACCTCACGGGGACGTTCAACGTGATCCGGCTGGCCGCCGCCGTGATCGCCACCAACACGCCCGACGAGGCGGGCGAGCGGGGCGCCATCGTCAACACCGCCTCGATCGCCGCCTACGACGGTCAGATCGGCCAGCCGGCGTACGCCGCGTCGAAGGGCGGCATCGTGGCCCTGACGCTGCCCGTGGCGCGCGAGTTCGCGCCGCTCGGCATCCGGGTGGTCACGATCGCGCCGGGCATCTTCGACACACCGCTCCTGGCTGCATTGCCCGAAGCCGCACGCGTCTCGCTCGGCCAGCAGGTGCCGTTCCCGTCACGGCTCGGACGACCCGAGGAATACGGCGCGCTCGTCCGGCACGTCCTGGAGAACCAGATGCTGAACGGCGAGGTGATCCGGCTCGACGGCGCGCTGCGGATGGCGCCGCGCTGACACGGCGCCGGCGCGGGCGGCGCGAAGCGCCCTACGCCGGCGGCTTGCGGCGGTACTCCGGGCTGCGGCGCAGTTCCCGCTCGACGTCGCGCTGCGTCCAGCGGTCCTGCATGACGTGGTCGACGTAGCCCCGCGCGCCGGGGTCGGGATCGCGGCCCAGCACCGAGCGGTAGGCGCGGCGGACGATCTCCTCGGCCTCGGACCGGCTCATCCGCCGGAAGACCCGCCGCACCTGCACGGACGACATCGCGTCGTTCCAGCCCTCGGTCTGCAGGTTCTCGACGTCCTCGGCGAAGCGCTCCGAGCGGCCGCGGAAATTCGGATTGCGATAGGCGATGACCTCGGCGTCGCCGAAGACCCTGATCGACGACACCCGGTCGTTCAGGCCCTCTGGCATCTGATCGTATTCGTCGCCGACGGCGATACAGAAGTAGTCGCCACGGAAGTCCGCGTTCCTGTAGAAGCACGCGCCGGAGCGGGGCGTGCGGGGGCGGCCCCAGCGCTGGGCCTCGACCGCGGTTCCGGCGACGAGGATCCCGAACGACAGGCAGGCAACGAGGGGCATCCAGGACGAGGCGGCGGGTCGACGGGTCATGGGCGTCTCCGATGGGCTGACTCTTCGTAGTATCGGCACGGCCGGCCGCCGAATGAAGAGGCCGCGAAGGGGTCCGGTGTCAGAATGCGCCAAGGTTCCGTGACTCCACCTCGGCCGTTCAGGGTCCTCGAGCTGTTCTGCGGCATCGGCGGCTGCGCGGCCGCCGTGGCCGGGGAGGCGACGGTGGTCGGCGCCGTGGACCAGAACCGGCACGCGCTGCGTGCCTACGCCGCGAACTTCGGCCACCCCGTGCATCCTCTGGCGATCGAGACGGTGCCGCGCGCGACGTGGTTCCGCTGGGACGCCGACCTGTGGTGGCTCTCGCCCCCATGCCGGCCGTTCACCACGCGCGGCCGCCAGCGCGATCTCGACGACCCGCGCGCCCGGGGCCTCCTGGCCGTCATCGACGCGCTGGAGGCGGTGCGTCCCCCCGCCGTGGCGGTCGAGAACGTGCCGGGCTTCCAGGGCTCGCGCGCCCACGCCCGCCTCGGGTCGGTGCTGCGACAGGCCGGCTACGACGTCCGCGAGACCCTGCTGTGCCCGACCGAACTCGGCGTGCCGAACCGGCGCCGGCGCTTCTATCTCGTGGCACGCCGGGGTGGGCTGGCCGACTGGCCGGCCCGGACCGCGGTCCCGGTCGCGCTCGCCTCGCTGCTCGACGCCACCCCCGGGCCGGAACTCCTGTGCGAACCCGACCTCGAGCGTCGCTTCGCCCGCGCGCTGAGCGTCGTCGACCCCGCCGATCCCGCCGCGTGCGCCGCGTGCTTCACCTCGGCCTACGGGCGGTCCATCGTCAGGAGCGGATCGTATCTGGCCACGCCCGCGGGCGTGCGCCGCTTTTCGCCCGACGAAATCCTCAGGCTGCTGGACTTCCCCGCCGGCTACCGCCTTCCCTCGGAGCTCCCGCTCGGCACGGCCTGGCGCCTGGTCGGCGACAGCGTGTCGGTGCGTGCGGTGCGGTGGGTGCTGTCGGCGGTTCTACCAGCCCCGGACGCGGGGTCCGCGTGGGCGCGCTGGACCACGACCGCCGGGCCGGTGCCGATCTTGGGGTCCGGGCCGCCGCGTCGGACGTAAGATCCGGCCCCATGGCCGATTGGATCGCCGCGCTCAAGTACGCCGCCCGGGGACTGCGCCGCCAACCCACGTTCCTGGCCGTGTCGCTGCTGACACTGGCGCTCGGTATCGGCGCCACGACCGCCATCTTCAGCGTGATCAAGGCCGTCGTGCTGAACCCGCTGCCATACGCGGAGCCCGATCGCCTCGCGCTCGTGTGGGAGGTGAACCCCGAGGGGAACCTCGACCGGGTGTCGGTCCCGACCTTCGACGACTGGTCGCGCGAGGCCAGGACGTTCCAGTCCCTGGCGGCGTTCCGCCAGGTCGACTTCTCCTACGCCGGCACCGGCGATCCCCTGAACGTGCCCGGTGTCCGAGCGACGCCCGGCCTCTTCACCGTGCTCCAGGCGTCGGCCGCGCTGGGCCGGACGTTCACGCCGGAGGAAGCCGTCGTCGACGCGGATCGGGTCGTCGTCGTCGGCCATGGGTTCTGGACGCGCCAGCTCGGCGCCGATCCGGGCGTCGTCGGGCGCACGATTCAGCTCGACGCGGTCCCGTTCACGGTCGTCGGCGTCATGCCCCCGGGGTTCGAGTTCCCCACGGCGACGAATGTCGAGGTCTGGACGCCCCTGGCGTTCGATCCCAAGGACATCCATGGCGCCTCGCGCCGCGCGCGGTCGCTGACGGTCGTCGGCCGGCTGTCGGGTGGCGCCACCATGGCGCAGGCCGGGGACGAGGTCGCGGTGCTGGCCCGCCGCATCGCCCAGGCCTATCCCGAGAGCAACGACCGTTGGGGCGGGCGCGTGGTGGCGGCGCACGAGCAGCTGGTCGAGGCGGCGCGGCCGGCGCTGCTCGTGCTCCTCGGCGCGGTGGGCTTCCTCCTGCTGATCGTGTGCGCCAACATGGCGAACCTGCTCCTGGCGAGGCTGTCGAGCCGCCGGCGCGAGATCGCGGTGCGCGGGGCGCTCGGCGCGGGGCGGTGGGCCGTGGCGCGGCCCGTGCTCGCCGAGGCGGCGCTGTTGTCGGCCGGGGGAGGGCTCCTGGGACTGGCCGTCGCCGTCGGCGGCCTGCGGCTGCTCGCGATGCTGCCGGAAGGCCGGCTGCCGCGGATGGAGTCGATCCACCTCGACGGCGGCGTGCTCGGATTCGCCACGGTCGTCTCGATGGCGGTGGCGCTGCTGTTCGGCGCGCTGCCCGCCTTCAGGGCGGCGAGCGACCTCCGGCAGCGCATGCACGACGCGTCGGGCACGACCGGCAGTGCCTACGCCAGCCGCGTGCTCGGCGGCCTCGTGGTGGTGGAGGTCGCGCTCGCGCTCGTGCTGCTCGTCGGCGCCGGCCTCATGACGCGCAGCTTCCAGAAGCTGCTCCAGGTGAGCCCCGGGTTCGATCCCGCGAACCTCGTGGCGGCGCGCGTGCTCCTGCCGTCCACGAAGTACAACACCCGACCCTCGGTGGCCCGCTTCTACGACGAGGTCGTGGAGCGGCTGCGGCGCGCTCCGGGAGTCACGGCGGCCTCGGCCGTCTCCGCCATGCCCCTGCACGACGTCGGCGCGGCCGGCGCACTCCCGTTCACCGTGGAGGGGCAGCAGCCGCCCGCGAACGAGGATCCGCTGGCCGACGTCCGCATCGTGGCGCCGCGGTACTTCGAGACGATGCGGATTCCCCTGCTCGAGGGCCGCTACCTGGACGAGCGAGACGCGGAGACCGGACCGCGGACGAGCGTCATCAACCAGACGATGGCGCGGCGCTACTTCCCGGACCGCAGCCCGGTCGGGCAGATCATCCAGAATCCCCACGGCAAGAGCGAAGTCGTCGGGGTCGTCGGCGACGTGCGGAACCAGGGGCTGGACAGCGAGCCCAAGAAGCAGGTGTACCTGCCGATGCGCCAGAGCCCGTCGGCGGGCATGGCGCTCGTGGCGCGCACGGAGCGCGATCCGGCCGCGCTCGCCGGCACGATCCAACGCGTGATCTGGGACGTGGATCGGCAGCAGCCGCTGTACGAGCTCAGCACGGTGGACCAGATCCTGGCGCGGGCCGTGTTCCTGCCGCGCCTCAGCACGACCCTCCTGGCGCTCTTCGCGTTGGCCGCGCTCCTCCTGGCGGCCCTCGGCATCTACGGCGTCCTCTCCTACTCCGTGAACGAGCGGACGAAGGAGATCGGCCTGCGGCTGGCCCTGGGCGCGAGCGGGGGCGACACGGTGGCCCTCGTGATGCGGCGAAGCCTGGCGCTCGTGTCGTGGGGCGGCCTCGTGGGTCTGGGCGCCGCCATGCTGCTGGCCAGGTCGCTGGCTGGGGTCCTGTACGGCGTCGGGCCCTTCGATCTGCCGGCCTTCGCGGCCGCTGCGGCGGTGCTGCTCGTGGCGGGGCTCCTCGCCGGCGTACTGCCGGCCTTGCGCACGGCCCGCGTCGACCCGATGGTGGCGCTCCGCGAGCTGTAAGGCGCCTGGACGCCGGCGGCGACAGCCGCGCCGGGCGATCAGCCCAGGAGCAGGGCGCGCGCTTCGGCCAGGAGGTCGGCCGGATCGCCGGCGAGCCCGCCGCCTTGCGCCAGGTCGGGCTTCCCGCCGCCCTTCCCGCCGAAGCGGGCGATGAGCCCCTTGAGGACGACCGAGGCGTCCACGGGCACGCCGGCGGCCCTGGCGACGACGACGAGGGCCGGCTGGGTGGCCGAGAAGACCGCCGCGCAGCCACCCGGCGATGCTGCCACCGCGGCGGCCACGGCCTTCAGTCCGGCGGCGTCCCAACCGTCGAGCGTGTGCACCACCGCCACGCGGCCCTCCTCGGATCGCGCCTCGGCCACGAGCCGCTGGGCCAGGTGGCCGGCCAGGTCCGACTGGAGCGTGCGAACGGTCCGGCCCAGCCCCTTGTTCTCGTCCTGCAGCCGCCCGATGGCCGGGGCGAGCTCCGCCGCGGACACCGACAGGACCCGGGCCGTGGCGGCCAGCGCGTCGCGCCAGTCGCGCAGCTGGGCGAGGGCGCGGTGTCCGCACAGGAAGTGAACGCGCGTGCCGCCCTTGAACTTCTCCCAGCCCGTCACGGCGATGACGCCGATGCCGCCTGTACGGCGCACGTGCGTGCCGCCGCACGCCGAGAGGTCGTAGCGATCCACCTCGACCAGGCGGAGGGTGCCCGTCCGCTCCGAGGCCTTGCGCAGCCCCATCGTGGCGGCCTCGTCCGCCGTGGCGAACCGGACCCGCACCTCGCGGTCCTCCCAGACCACGCGGTTGGCGTCGTCCTCGGCGGCCGCGATGCTGTCGGCCGGCAGCACGGCGTCGAGGTCGATCGTGGCGCCCGCGGCGCCCAGGTGAAAGCTCTCGGTCCTGGCGCGGCACATGGCCTCGAACGCAGCCGAGAGCACGTGCTGGCCCGTGTGCTGCTGCATGTGGTCGAACCGGCGGCGCCAGTCCACGAGGCCTTCGACGCGCGCCCCGATCGCCAGCGGGCCGTCCAGCAGGTGGACCACTGCTCCAGCGTCGTCGTCCACGACGTCCAGGACGGTGCGGCCGCCGAGCGTGCCCACGTCGTGGGGCTGTCCGCCGGACGTGGGGTAGAACGCCGTGGCCGACAGGGTCACGGCGTGGCGGTCGCCCGACGGCACGCAGCCGGCGACGTCGGACTCGAAGCGAGTCAGGTGGGCGTCGGTGTAGTAGAGGCGTTCGGTCATGACGGCGGCGGAAGAACGAGGGGATCGGCGGCGCCGGCGGCGGCGAAGCCGGCGGCACGCAGCCGGCAGCTGTCGCACCGCCCGCACGGGCGGCCGTCGGCGACGGGATCGTAGCAGCTGTGGGTCAGTCCGTAGTCGAGGCCCAGCGACAGGCCGAGCCTGACGATCTCGGCCTTCGACAACGCGATGAGGGGCGTGTGGACGCGGAAGGCGGTGCCTTCCACGCCCGCTTTCGTCGCCAGCCCGGCGAGTCCTTCGAACGCGCGGACGAACTCGGGCCGGCAATCCGGGTAGCCGGAGTAGTCCAGGGCGTTCACGCCGATCACGAGATCGGCGGCGCCGACGACCTCGGCCCAGGCGAGGGCCAGTGACAGGAAGACGGTGTTGCGTGCCGGCACGTAGGTGGCGGGAATCGACGCGGGATCGATCGGCGCGTCTTTCGGCACCGGAATGTCGGCGGTCAGCGCGGAGCCGCCCATGCCGGCGAGGTCCACGCCGATTTCCAGGTGGCGCTCGACCCCGAGCGCCGCGGCGACCCGTCGCGCCGCCTGCAGTTCCTGGGCATGCCGCTGCCCGTAGCGAACGGTGAGTGCATACAGCGCGAAGCCGTCCTGCCGGGCAACGGCGGCGGCGGTATAGGAGTCGAGCCCTCCGCTCAGGAGGACCACGGCAGGCGGCATCTGGTGATTATTGCCCCAGGTTGAGGTACAACTGGCGCGACATGCGCCTCATCTTCGTCCTCGCCGTGGCGCTGTCCGCGGCGGGGTGCGGGTCCGGCGCGTCGCCTGTCAGCGCACCTGCCGGACCGATCGCCACGGTGCGCCTGTCGCCGGACGGCGCGCCGGGCTCCGACGCGCCGACGGTCGCGATCGCCCCCGGGGCCGCGCAGGTTCGCCTCCTGCTCGCGGGCGTGGACGCCCCGCCCGACGCGTTGAGCGCCGAAATCGACACCCCGGACACGGGAGACGTGAGCCGCTGGAGCGTGGACCCGGCGCCCGACGGTGCGGGCGACGGGGTCCGGCACGCCGTGCTGGTGCCGCCATACGCCCTGTCGGAAGGACGCCACGCCCTGATCCTCTGGGAGGGCGACGCGGACCGCGTCGCCACCTTCACCTTCACTCTCGTCGTGCGGGAAGGATCGGACGCGCCATGACGGACCGGATGCTGGAGAGCCTGTCGGCCTCGCCGCTCTTCGACAGGGTGACGCCTGCCGTGAAGCGGCGGCTCGTCGAGTCGGCGGCGACCCGCCGCCTGGCCGCCGGGGACAGGCTCCTCGTCACCGGTGAGCTGAACGTGTCGCTCTTCGTGATCGTCGACGGCGCCGTGGACGTGGTGCTGCCGGGCCTCGACGCGCCGCACGTGCGGCTCGGCCAGGGCGAATGCGTGGGGGAACTGTCGATCATCGACGGCCAGCCCGTCTCGGCCGACGTCGTGGCCGTCCAGCCCACGACGGTCCTGGAGCTCGACTACGCGCAGGTCTGGGTGCTGATCGACTCGAGCGCCGTGTTCGCGCGAAACCTGCTGCGGGTGCTCGCCGGCCGCGTCCGGCACGACCACGCCGTCATCGCCGAGTCGAGCGACGAGCGCCGGCGGTTCGAGCGCCTGTCGATGATCGACGGGCTGACGACGCTGCACAACCGCCGCTGGTTCGACGAGATGTTCCCTCTGCAGGTGGTCCGGCTGCTGCGCGAAGGCCGGGTCGGCGCGCTGATGATGGCCGACGTGGACCGCTTCAAGGATCTGAACGACCGCTACGGACACGCGGTGGGCGACGCGGCGCTGCGCCGGATTGGCCGCGCCATCCTCACGGGCCTCCGTCCCGGCGACCTGCTGGCGCGGTACGGCGGGGAGGAGTTCGCCATCCTGGTCGCTGACGTGGACGGCTCCGCGGCCGCCGACGTCGCCAACAGGCTCCGGCGGCTCGTGAGCGGAGGCGGCTCCGAGGGTGCGCCGGCGTGCACCATGTCGGTGGGCATCGCGAGTCTCCAGCCGGGCGAGACGTTCGAGGCGCTGGTGGGCCGCGCCGATGCGGCGCTCTTCAGGGCCAAGGACGCCGGGCGCGACCGCGCCAGTCTCTGAGTCCGCCCTCGCCGGTCGGCCGGCGCCCACGCGGGATCGTCAGACGCCCCGCGTGTCGGCGCCCCACAGGTACTTGTGGAGTTGGACCTGGAGCCGGACGGGGAGCCGGTCCGCCAGCGCCCACTCGGCGAGCACCCGCGGATCCAGGCGGCCGTGCACGGGCGACAGGAGCACCGCAGCCGCGCGCGACGCCAGCCCCTCGCGCGCGATCACGTCCTTGGCGAACTCGTAGTCGTTCCGGTCGGCGACGACGAACTTCACCTCGTCGTGGGGGCGCAGGCGGCCGAAGTTCGCGGCGTCGTGCCTGGCCGCCTCGCCGCTGCCGGGGCACTTCACGTCCATCACGACGGTGGCCCAGGCGGGCACGTGCTCGATGCTGCGATGGCCGCCGGTCTCGATCAGCACCCGCAAACCGGCGGCGTGCAGGCGCTCCATCAGCGGATACACGTCCTTCTGCAGGAGCGGCTCGCCGCCCGTCATCTCCACCAGGCCGCACCCGTATTGCAGGACCTCGGCGACGATCTCGTCGATCGTCATCTTCCGCCCCTCGTGGAAGGCATACGGGCTGTCGCACCAGACGCAGCGCAGGTCGCAGGCCGTGAGGCGGACGAACACGCACGGCAGCCCAGCGAAACTGGATTCGCCCTGGATGGAGTGGAAGATCTCGTTGACGGTCAGCATGAACGGGCCGCAGCGGCGGGCAATCGTTTATTGTAGTCGGATGCCCACGACGACGTTCTATACCAAGCCCACGTGAACGACGTGCCGGAACGCCAGGAGTTTCCTGGCCGAGCACGGAGTGGCCCTCGACGAACGCGACATCAACAAGACGCCGCCGACGCGAGCCTTCCTCGAAGAGCACGTGGACGCGAAGGACTTCCTGCGCTTCGTCAGCACGCGCAGCCCGGTCTTCAAGACCCGCCCCCTGCCGCGCTCGAAAAAAGAGGCCATCGACCTCATGGTCGCGCAGCCGAACCTCATCAAGCGCCCGATTCTCATACACGGCCGGCAGGTGATCTTCGGCTACGACAAGGACGCGTACGCGAAAGTCCGATGAGCCTGCGGATCGGCACGTCCGGCTGGAGCTATCCGGGCGGCCGAGGCACGTGGAACGGGGTCTTCTACCCGGCGAAGGAGGCCCGGCCCCGCGGGTTCGACGAACTGGAGTTCTACGCGCGCTGGTTCGACGTCGTCGAGGTCAACTCGACCTTCTACGGGCAGCCGCGCGCGTCGGTGACCCGCCGCTGGGCGGAGCGCACGCCCGCCACCTTCGAGTTCGCCGTCAAGCTCTTCCAGAAGTTCACGCACCCGTCGATGTTCCTGGAGGCCGTGGCCGCCTCGGCGCCCGGCACGCCGGAGGCGGCGCTGGCCGCCGCCGGAGACGTCCGTCGGGCCGACGTCGACGAATTCAAGGCCGGCATCGAGCCCCTCGCCGAGGCCGGGAAGCTGGGCGCCGTCCTCGTGCAGTTTCCGCCCAGCTTCACAGCGAGTGCCGAGGGCGTGGACTACCTGGGCTGGCTGCTGCGGACGTTCGGTGACTACGCCGTGGCGGTCGAGTTGCGACACAAGTCGTGGAGCGACAGCGCCGAGGACACCGCGGCCCTGTTGACGGCCTACGGCGCGGCGTGGGTGCTCATCGATGAGCCGAAGTTCCGGTTCTCGATCCGCCAGAACTGGACGGCGGCGCCCGCGGAGGGACCGGAGAGCGGACTCGCCTACGTCCGATTCCACGGGCGCAACGCCGCGGAGTGGTGGCGACACGCGGCCGCCGAGGATCGCTACAACTACCTGTACTCGGCCGCCGAGCTCGCGCCGATGGGCCAGGCGGTGTCCACGATGGCCGCACAGGCGAAGAAGGCTTATCTCTTCTTCAACAACCACTTCTCGGCGCAGGGCGTCGCCAATGCCGTGCAACTGCGCCGGCAGCTCGGCGATCCGCCGCCGGAGCCCCTGCCGCCCGCCCTCCTCGCCCGTTTTCCGTGGCTGGACGGGCCGCCTAGGGCTTGACGGTCATCCGGATGATGCGGTCGTCGACCTCGATCTTCTCGACGACGTCCATCCCCGAGATCACGCGACCGAACACCGTGTACTTCCCGTCGAGCGCCCGCGTGCCCGGCGTATCGGCGAGCGTGACGTACATCTGGCTGTCGGCCTTGGCCGGATCGCCCGCGTGCGCCATCGCCACGGCGCCCTTGAAGTGCTTGCGCTTGGTCTCGGCCACGCCGATGGGCTTGCCGCTGCCGCGGGTGCCCCAGGCCGACTTCTTCGTCATGTCGCGCGTCTGCGGGTCGCCCCACTGGATGACGAAGGGGTTGGGCCGCTTCTCCACGCGGTGCACGCGCTGGCCGTTGTAGAAGCGCTGCTTCACGAGCTCCACGATCCGGGCCACCGTCTTCGGGGCGTCGGCGGGAAAGGTCTCGAACTCGAAGGTGCCCTTGACGGTCTCGACGACGATCACCGGGCCGGCCGCGTTGGCGGCAGGCGCTTGCGCTCCCGCCGGCGCGGCGGCCGAGAGAAGGGCCACGGCGAGGCCGGGCACGAGCCGGAAAGCACGGGACACCATCAGGACGCTCCTTTTCTCGAGTGGCCGACGACGGTCACTCCAAGCCTGGGGCACTCGGCGACGATCGCGCAGTCGCCACAGCGAGGGTACACCGGACGACAGCAGTTTTGCCCCCACGTCACGAGGTAGAGGTTGATGTACGGCCACCACCGGGCGTCGGTCGCGGCGTACAGCGCCTGCTCGGTCTGCTCGGGCAGCTTCGTGCGCACCCAGCCGAGGCGATTGGAGATTCGGTGCACGTGCGTATCGACACAGATGTGCTGGGTGCTTTGAAACGCCAGGATCATGACCAGCGTGGCGGTCTTCCGGCCCACGCCTGGCAGCGTGACCAGCTCGTCCAGCGACGACGGGACGCGGCCGCCGTACGCGCTCAGCAGCCGCTGGCACGCGGCCTTCACGTGCCGGGCCTTGTTGCGGTAGAAGCTCACCGGGTAGATGAGCTTCTCGATCTCGCGCACCGTGAGGGCCGCCATCGCCTTCGGCGTGCGGGCGCGGCGGAAGAGGCGGGTCGAGGCCGCGAGGGTCGTCGCGTCCTGCGTGCGCGCGGACAGCAGCGTCGCGATGAGGACGTGGAAGGGGTCTTCCTTCTGCGACTCGGAGATCTTCTCGATCGCCGGCAGTTCCATGCCGTCGATCTGACGCGCGAGCTCGCGCAGCACGCGCTCGACGCGCGCGCCCTCGGGCCGGCCGACCACCACCCGCGGCGGCGACGACAGGCGCTGCGACGGGGCCGCCGGCTTCGGACGCGTGGTCATGGAACGGGGGTCAGGGCCGGCCGGCCGTCGAGCACGGCCAGCACGTTGGACACGGCCAGATCCGCCATGGCGGTGCGGGTTTCGGTCGTGGCGCTCGCCAGGTGCGGGATGAGCAGCGCGTTCTCGAGGCCGAGCAGGTCCGGGTGCACGACGGGCTCGCGCTCGTAGACGTCCAGCGCGGCGCCCGCGATCAGCCGCTCGCGGAGCGCCCACGCCAGCGCCGCCTCGTCCACGACCGGACCGCGCGAGGTGTTGATGAGGTACGCCGAGCGGCGCATCTTGGCGAGCGACTTCTGGTCGATCAGGCCCTTGGTCTGCGGCGTCAGGGCGACGTGGAGCGAGACCACGTCCGAGGTCGCGAGCAGGCGGTCGAGCGGCATGGCCGTGGCGCCCGCAGCGTCGGCCACGGCGGGATCGGTGTAGGCGACGGTCATGCCGAACGCCGGCGCCTTGGCCGCCACGGCGCGCGCGATGCGGCCCATGCCGACCAGGCCGAGCTGTTTGCCGCGCAGTTCCATGCCCAGCAGGTGATCGAGGGCCCACCCCCGCCACCGTCCGCCGCGCACCTCGCGCTCGCCTTCCCCGAGCCGCCTGGTGAGGGCAAGGACGAGCGCCCAGGTGAAGTCGGCACAGGCGTTGGTGAGGACGTCCGGCGTGTTGGTGACGACGACGTTTCTCGCGCGGCAGGCGGGTAGGTCCACGTTGTTGAACCCGACCGCGACGTTCGCGACGATCTTCAGGGACGGGCCCGCGGCGTCGAGGAGCTCCACGTCCACACCGTCCGTGACCATGCACACGAGGGCGTCCTTGCCGGCCGCGCGGGCGAGCAGCTCCTCGCGAGGCATCGCCGCCGACTCGGCGTGGAGGTCCATCTCACAGACCGCGTCGAGGCGGGCGAGCACCGCAGACGGCAGGCGGCGGGTGACGAGGGCGGACGGTCTCATGCGCGGCGCTCGCGGCGGTGAGCGATCAGTGCCCGTAGCACTGGCAGTAGCCGCAGTGGTTGCAGGTCACGGCGGGCTCGATGATGCAGTCGATCTCGCCGGCCGGCCGCAGGATGACGAACCGCTCCGCGGCCGGGTGCCGTTCGCCGGACGCCGGCGCGGGCGGCGCGCTCCGGGCGGCCGCCAGAAGCGGCGCGAGCGGCGGCGCGGCCGGCGCGCCGAGGCGCCGGGCGATGGCCTGCCGGACGAGGAGCCGCACGTGCTGCTCGTCCATCACCCGTCGAGGCTCCGATCGTCGAGGTCGACGCGGTCCACGATGCCGACGATCGCGGCATCCACCGGCGCCAGCCTGCGCCCCACGATTTCGCCGGCGGCCCGTCCCTCCATCACCACCAGCACCCGTTCGGTCACGCCGGCGCCCACCCCGTCCACGGCGAGCACGGCCGGGCCCACGGGCGCGCCGTCCGGTGTCTCGGGCTGCACCAGGAGCAGTTTCGCCCCCTCGAACTGGGGCCGCTTCACGGTGGCGACGGCCTGGCCGATCACGCGCCCCAGGATCATTCGCCGAGCGTCCAGTGATCGAGGATGCCGACGATACCGGCATCGGCGGCGATCTCGGTGGGGTGGAACGGGAACGACGCCTCCTTGCCGCGCACGAAGAAGACGTCCTCGCCCACGCCGGCGCCCACGCTGTCCACGGCGACGAGCGGCCGTCCGATGGGCTCCCGCGACGGCCCGAGCGGCTGCACTACCAGCAGCGTGACGCCCGTGTAGGCGGGGTCTTTCCTGGTGGCGACCACGTCGCCGATGACGCGTCCGATCTGCATGGCGAGAAATCCTGGCGACGGCCGCCGCGCGCGCGGGCAGGAAGACGACGAGCGGCGGGTCAGGACCCGCCGGGCACATCGACGTGATCGACGATGCCGACCACGCAGGCATCGACCGGCGTGTCCTTCATGCCGGCGGCCATGCGCGCGGAACTGCCGCTCACGATCAGGACCGTCTCGCCCACTCCGGCATCGACGGTGTCGACGGCCACGAGGTGGTTGCCCTCGTGCTTGCCATCCGGGTTCACGGGACGCGCCAGCAGGAGCTTGTTGCTGACCAGCCGCGGGTCCTTCCGCGTCGCGACCACGGTGCCGACGATTCGGGCGAGAAGCATGGCGCGACCGGATCTGGCGCGCTAGCCCTTGGCGTTGGCCTTGCCGATCGGCAGCACGTCTTCGAGGTTGGAGTGCGGGCGCGGAATCACGTGAACCGACACCAGCTCGCCCACGCGCCGCGCCGCTGCGGCCCCGGCGTCGGTGGCGGCCTTCACGGCGGCCACGTCCCCACGGACCACTGCCGTCACGTAGCCGGCGCCGATCTTCTCCCAGCCGACGAGGGTGACCTTGGCCGCCTTGACCATGGCGTCCGCCGCTTCGATCATGGCGACCAGACCCTTCGTTTCGACCATTCCGAGCGCTTCGCCCATTCCCATCCTCCGCCCGGATCACGGGCCGGGCCCGCCGCAGGCGTCCCGCTGCTATCGGACGCGCTTGACGGCTTCGTCGATGAGCGCCGTCAGCTGGCCGTATGTTAGCCGAATCTCTCCACCGCTGCCGAGCGGGGCCGCCGGCTGGCCAGCCGCCGCGACGGGCGGCAGGGTGGGCATGTCGGGCACCAGCCGCTCGGCGGCGTCCGGGGCGTCGACGACCTGGCAGTCGGCGCCGGGCCCCTCGCCCGGTTCCTGGCAAATCGGCGCCGGCGAGCTGATGCCGTAGGCGCCGCGCAGCTGCTGGAGCCGCGTGACCTCGTCACGCGACAGCACGTGCTCCCGGCCGAGCGTCCGCGCCACGAGGCTGATCCGGGCGAAGTGCTCGATCGTCTCCATCCGGTAGTAGGCGGTGAAGAGATCGCGGGCCACGGCCAGGGCTCCGTGGTTGGCGAGCAGGAGCCCGTCGTGCGCCCGGATGTACTCGCGGATGGCGGCCGGCAGTTCCGCCGTGGACGGTGTGGCGTACTCGGCGATGGGAATGCCGCCGAGCGTCGTGATCACCTCCGCCAGGACGGCGCGCGTCAGGGGCACGCCCGCCACCGCGAAGCCGGTGGCCGTGGCGGGGTGGGCGTGCACGACGGCCCCGACGTCCGGCCGCTGGCGGTACACCTCGAGGTGCATCTTGAGCTCCGACGAGGCGTCGCGGGCGCCGCTCACCTTGGTCCCGGACAGGTCGGTCACGACCATCATGTCCGGCGTCATGAAGCCCTTCGAAACGCTCCGCGGCGTGGTCAGCAGCCGATCGGGGCCGAGGCGGACGCTGATGTTGCCGTCGTTCGAGGCGACGAAGCCCTGAACCCAGAGCCGGCGTCCGACCTCGACGATGTCGAGCCGCGTCTGGGCTTCGTCCGGGTACATCGGCCTATGACCGCCTGGCGAACTCGTCGCGGCAGCGCTCCGAGCAGAACCAGACGGTGGCGCCGTGCGACGTCGTCGCAATCGCCTTTCCCGGCACGACGAACGTGCCGCAGACGGGATCCTTGGCCATCTTGACCGCCGCGGCGGCCCCTCCGTCCGGGGACGCGCCCGGGCTGGCGCCCTGGGCGAGTCCCATCATGAACCGCCCCACCGCGCGCAGCGCCAGGAGCGCCAGCACGACGAGGAGCAGGATGCGCAGGGCCATCGCACCTAGGAACCGGTGCCCGCGGCCGGCCCGCCGGGATGCGCGGCCTTCAGGCCGTCCAGCGCCTTCTTGGCTGCCTCGGCCTCCGGGCTGTTCGGCGCCGTGGCGATGACCTGCTCCCACGCGGCGCTCGCCCCCGCGAGGTCCTGCTTCCCGAACGCCTTGACGATCCCCATGTTCAGCATCGTCTTGGTGTGCTTCGGGTCGACTTTCAGCGATTGCTCGAACTGGGCGATCGCTTTGTCGGCCTGATCGGTGTAGTAGTAGGCGACGCCGAGGTCGGTGGAGACGTTCGCGTCGTTAGGGTTCAGCCGGAGGGCCTGCTCGTACCACTCGACGGCTTCCGGATAGCGCTCGGCGTCGAAGTAGAGATTGCCGAGCTGCACGCGGGGAGAAGGATCATTCGGGGCATTCGACGCCGCCGCGGTCAGCTCGCGCGCTCGCGCCTCGTCCAGCGGAGCCGCCGGGGGACGGCCGCTTCCGTTCGCGGCAGGGGCCGCCGCGGCCGTCGCCGGCGCGGCGAGCGGAACGCTGGCGTGCTGCTGGCTGGCGAGGATCCAGCCGACGATCACGCCGAACAGCATCCCGGAGACGGCGAACGCGATGGAGTCGGCGCGCATACGAGACGCTCAGAATAGCAACGTCCGTCGGAGCCAGTCCACCACTGCCGCCGCCGCGGCGGGATCGCGCTCGAGCAGGGCGGTGCCGTGCGACGGGACGTCAGACAGCTGCTGTTCCCGGGTCCCCGACGCGTCGGCGACGAGGGCGCGCACGGTCCTGAGCGCGTAGGGGTCCTCGGTGCTCGCGACGAGCAGCATCGGACGGGCGCCGTATTTCCGGAGGGCGGCATCGAACCGGACGCCGCGGTAGTCGGCGGCCGGCGAGACGAGCACGACCTCACGGATGGACGGGGCGTCGGCCGCGGCGATGACCGCGAGGCTCGCGCCGAGCGAGGCGCCGACGACCGCCACGCGGCGGCCACCCGGGCGGCCGCCGAGGAACGCCGCCGCGGCCGCGACGTCCTGGGCCATCGCGGGCGCGGGCCGGCCGTCGCCGCCCGACCCGCCGTGTCCGCGGAGGTCGACCGCCAGGGCCGCGAGACCGGCCGCCTGGAGCCGCTCGGCGAATCCCCGCCAGTCGTCCTTCGACCGCGTGAGCATGTGGACCAGCACGACGCCGGGCGCCGACGGGTCCGCGGCCTCGTACAACGTCGCGGCCAGGGCCACGCCGTCGAGCGACCGGAGCTGGACGCCTCGGCCGGCGGCCGCAGCCGGAGTGGCCAGGCCGACGGCGGCGGCGAAGGCGAGGAGGCCTGCTGCCGCCGTCACCGGGACGCCCCGACGGCGGCCAGGTAGTCGCGCACGGCGGCATCCAGGCCCACGAACAGCGCGTGGCTGATGAGGGCGTGGCCGATCGACACCTCGTCGAGATGTGGCAGCGTCCGGAAGAGCGGGAGGTTCCGGAGGTCGAGGTCGTGCCCGGCGTTCACGCCGAGCCCCCGGCCGTGCGCGGCGCGGGCCGCCGCGACGTACCGCGCGAAGGCCTCCGCGGCGGGCTCGGGGCCTCGTTCGAACGCGCGCGCGAACGGCTCCGTGTAGAGTTCCACGCGATCGGCCCCGAGATCGGCCGCCATCAGGACGGCCTCCGGTTCGGGGTCGACGAACAGGCTGACGCGGATGCCCGCCGTTCGCATGTCGCGGATGGCTGCCTCCAGGACGGCATCCGCGGCCTCGGGCGCCCAGCCGGCCTGGCTCGTGATCTCCCCCGGCTTGACGGGAACCAGCGTGCACTGGTCGGGCCGCACCTCGTGGACCATCGCGAGGAGGTCGGGCCGGGGATCGCCTTCGATGTTGTATTCGATCCGCCCGCGGAGGGGAGCGAGCACGCCGGCGATGGCGCGGACGTCCTCCGGCGTGATGTGGCGCCGGTCGGCCCGCGGGTGCACGGTGATGCCTGGGGCGCCGGCCTCGACCGCGACGCGGACGGCCTCCACGACCGACGGCTCCGTTCCGCCACGGGAGTTCCGGACGGTCGCCACCTTGTTCACGTTGACGGAGAGGCGAATCATGGCGTCGGCCTCGTGGCGCGGTCAGGCGAGCGTGGCGCGGACCGCGTCGGCGATCTCGCCGGCCCAGGCCGTGATCTCGGCCTGGTCCCGCCCTTCGATCATGATGCGCAGCAGTGGCTCGGTCCCGGAATAGCGGACGAGCAGGCGGCCGTGGCCGCCGAGCCGCGACTCGACGGCGCGCATGGCCTCGGCGATGGGCGCGACGGCGGCCACGTCGGCCCGCTCGCGGACTCGCACGTTCACGAGCACCTGCGGATAGCTGGTGAGGCCGTCCGCGAGCATCGCCAGCTCTCGGCCAGTCGCGATCATCGTCCGAAGGACGTGCAGCGCGGTGGCGATGCCGTCGCCCGTGAAGAGGTGGCTGGCGAAGATGACGTGGCCCGACTGCTCGCCGCCGAGCGCCAGGTCCTGCCGCAGCATCTCCTCCATGACGTACTTGTCGCCCACGGGACAGCGCGCCAGGCGTATGCCCCGCTCCTGCAGCGCGAGTTCCAGGCCGATGTTGCTCATCACCGTGGCGACCATGGCATCGCCGCGCAGCGCCCCGTCACGCCGCAGCTGGTCGGCGCAGAGCAGCATCACGGCGTCGCCGTCCACGCGGCGCCCTCGGTGATCCACGAACAGCGCACGGTCGCCGTCGCCGTCGAAGGCCACGCCCAGACGAGCCTGACGCTCGACGACGGCCGCCTGCAGGCCCTCCATGGCCGTCGACCCGCACCCGAGATTGATGTTGCGGCCGTCCGGGGCGACGCCGATGGCCTCCACGTCGAACCCGAGCGCCCTGAACAGCGCGGGCGCGAGCACGCTCGTCGCTCCGTTGGCGCAGTCCACGACGAGGCGGGCGCTCCGGAGCGGACCGGCGTCGTCGAGAATCTGTCGCAGGTGCGCGACGTACCGCTCGACCGGCGCGGCCGGCAGTTCCGGCGGCGCCGCCTCCGGCACCTGCCAGGTGGGATCCGCGACGAGGCGTTCCACCTCCCGTTCGGCGGCCTCGGAGAACTTCTCGCCCGCGCCCGAGAACACCTTGATGCCGTTGTCGGCGAAGGGATTGTGCGAGGCGGAGATGACGACGCCCAGGTGGTAGTCGTCCGTGCGCGTCAGGTACGCGACGGCGGGTGTCGGCACGACCCCGGCGCTCACGACGTCGCCGCCCGCGGCGTGGACACCGGCCGCCAGGGCGGCCTCGATCCATGGGCCGGACTCGCGGGTGTCCCGGCCGATGAGGACACGCGGGCGCTCGACGCGGGGCTGACGGGCCAGCGCCGCGCCGATGCGCGTGACCGTGGCGCGGTCGAGCGGAGGCTGGCCGGCCTCCCCGCGTATCCCGTCGGTTCCGAACAGCTTCACCCTGGTGTCCTCCGTCCCTCGATCACTTCCGCCGGGCCGCGACGGCCCGGTACGCCACCCTCGGGGGGTCGATCGCCTTGACGACATAGTGCGGCGACGATTCAGCCTGCACGTCGACGTCGAGTCCCGCAGCGCCGGGCGGCACGTCCACGAACAGGCCGATGTCGGCCGGCGTGAGGTGCTCGACGGCTTCGGGTGCGCCCGACAGGGTGACCGAGGCCTCGGCTGGCGTGAGCTGGCCGGTGGATGCTCCACGCAGGCGCACCGGCACACCCGTCACCGTTCGGACCGTCGTATCGGCCGATATCGTCACCGTGACCACGGCCGTCGACCCGCCGACGAGGCGGAGACCGCTGTCGCTGGTGTCGATGGTGACGGCTTCGCGGATGAGCGTGCCGGCGCGGTCGACCGACACCGGCTCGGTGAAGAGCTCGGTCAGGCGGCGCACGGCGCTCTCCGGCCCCTCCACTCGCACCTGCGAGGGCGACACCGAGACGTTCGTCACGCTGTGGCCCTCGATCGGCGTGCCCTGCAGCCGGGCGCGAATCGGCAGGTTCGTCGAGGCGGTGACCTCGAACTCGAGCGGCAGCGTCGGGGGCGCCACCTGGGTCACCTCCACGCCGAACGGCGCCGTGACCTGCGAAGGCGCCAGCGGAAAGAGACGCCGTCCCGCCTTCACGCCCTCGAGATCGACGACGACGGTGAGGTCGCCGGGCGCCAGGTCGGCCAGTCGGCTCGCCGCGCCGCGCACCCGCACGGCCACCGCGTCCGGCACGGTGCTGACGAGCTCGATGCCCGGGGGCGTGCGCTGTAGTTCGAGCCCGACGCGCAACGAGCGTTCGACGACGGCTTCGCCGGTGACCACCAGCCAAAGGAGCGTCGCGACCGCGACGGACAGCACCTTCAGACCGACGTGACGGATGGGAAACAAGGCCATCGGGCGTCAGTCCATCGTGGCGACAGCGAGCCGCCGTTCCGCGCCGAGCTGCGAGCGCTTGAGGAGCCCCCGCAGGCGCTGCCGGAGCTGGTCGGGCGCCTGGTGGCGGTCGACGCGGCCGTCCACCACCAGGGACACGGCGCCGGTCTCCTCCGAGACCACCAGGGCCACGGCGTCGTTCTCCTCGGTGACCCCCACGGCGGCGCGGTGGCGCGAGCCGAGCTCGCGCGCGAGCTTGGGATTGATGCTGAGGGGGAGGAAGCACGCGGCGGCGGCCACCCGATCCCCCTGCACGATGACGGCGCCGTCGTGCAACGGGGAGCTGGGCTGGAACACTGCGACGATGAGGTCGTAAGTGAGGCGCGCGTCGAGCAGGATGCCGCTTTCGATGTGGTTGCGCAGGCCGATGCCGCGCTCCACGATCACGAGGGCGCCGATGCGCTCGGCCGCGAGCTTCTCGAGCGCGACCACCAGCTCCTCGATCGCGTCCTCGTCGGCCTCGACGCGCCGCAGGTACCTGAAGAACGGCCCCCGTCCCAGGTGGACGAGCGCGCGCCGGATGTCGGTCTGCAGCAGGACGATGGCGGCGAAGACCACGTAGCCGACCAGGTTCCTGATGAGCCAGTTGACCGTCTGCAGTTCGAGCGCCCGTGACAGGTAGAACGTGCCGACGATGAGCCCCAGTGCCACCGCCATCTGAGCGGCCCTGGTCCCCCGGATCAGCTTGAGGACCTCGTACACCACGATCGACACGATCGCGATGTCGATGAGGTCCCGCCACGTGACGGGCGGGCGTTCGAGGAGTGCGTCGAGCCAAGGCATGGCTGGCGGTCTCGGGGCGCGGGTTCCGGGGCTCGGGCGAGGCCTCGACCACGCCAGCAGCCGGACGCACCCGTCAGGCGCGCCCGGATTCGCCGTCCGCTCCGGACGGGACGCCGTGCTCCCGGATCATATCCGCGACCCGGACCACCTGCACCATTTCGGCGACCGCATGCACACGCACGACGTGCGCCCCCCCGAGCACGCTCGCGGTGACGGCGGCCGCCGTCGCCCAGTCTCGGCCGCCCGCAGGGACGTCGCCAATCGCCCTCGTCAGAAACGACTTGCGCGACGGTCCCGCCAGGAGCGGGCGTCCGAGCGACGCCAGCCGGTCGAACCCGGCGAGGAGCCGGGCGCTGTGCTCGGCGCGCTTGGCGAAGCCGATGCCGGGGTCGAGGACCAGGCGCTCCCAGCCGACGCCGCGGCTGACCGCACGCTCGACCGCCCGGGTCAGATCCCGGGCCACGTCCGCCACCACGTCGGCATAGGCGGCGCGCGCGTACATGTCCTCCGGGCGTCCCCGCATGTGCATCAGGATCAGGGGCGCCTCCCGCACCGCGACGAGCCCGGCCATGTCGGGGTCGTACTGCAGGCCGCTGACGTCGTTCACGATGCTGGCGCCTTCGTCCAGGCCGAACCTGGCGACCTCGGCCTTGGTGGTGTCGATCGACAGCGGAATACGGACCCGGTGCAGCCGGCGGAGCACGGGAAGCAGGCGGAGCCGCTCCTCGCGGGCCGGCACGGGGGACGCCCCGGGCCGCGTGGACTCCGCGCCGATGTCGAGGAGATCCGCGCCGGCCGCCTCCATGGCCAGGGCGCGGTCGAGCGCCCGTTCCGGGTCCAGCGCGCGCCCCCCGTCGGAGAAGGAGTCCGGGGTGACGTTGAGCACGCCCATCACGAGCGTGCGGGATCCCAGCACGAGAGCCGGGCGGCCGGGCAGGGGGAGGGTGAACGGAGCTCTCGGCGCGATCATGCGGCGGCGCGGGGAGCGGTCCGCACGCCGGCGAAACGCCGGCGTGCGATTGGGGAGGTCAGCCCTGAGCGAGCGGCTTCGGAGCGATCGGCAGGAGCGGCGCCCGCTCCTTGTGGGTCCGCTCCCGCACGTCCTCGGACGGCGCAGCCGGCGCGGGCGGCGCCACGGGGGGTTCGTCGATCGGCAGGCCGCTGGCGATGCGCTTCACCTGCTCGCCGTCGAGCGACTCGCGGGTCAGCAGCGCCTCGGCGATCGCCACGAGCGACGCCTTGTTGTCGGTGAGCAGCTTCGTCGCCTTCTCGTAGTTCTCGCTGATGATGCGCTTGACTTCCTGGTCGATGCGCTCGGCGGTGACCCCGCTGTAGTCCTGCTGTTGTGCGATCTCGCGGCCGAGGAAGATCTGCTCTTCCTTCTTGCCGAAGGTGAGCGGGCCCATGACCTCGCTCATGCCCCACTCGCAGACCATCTTGCGCGCCATCTCGGTGGCCCGCTCGAGGTCGTTGCCCGCGCCGGTGGTCACGTCGCCGGTCGTGAGCTCCTCGGCGATACGGCCGCCGAGCAGGATCGCGATGCGATCCATCAGGTACACCTTCGAGTAGTTGTGCTTCTCGTCGAGCGGCAGCTGCGTCGTGAGGCCGAGCGCCATCCCGCGCGGGATGATCGTGACCTTGTGCAGCTGGTCGGCCTTCGGCAGGAGCACGGCGAGCAGCGCG